>NZ_VEKZ01000003.1:0-27486 GCF_007681465.1 Siminovitchia fortis | reverse complement strand
AACCGCTGCCCGCGGGAGCACCTGTATGCATTATTAAAAAGGAAAACCACAGCCCGCATGCTGTGGTCACTCACTCCTATTCAGGCGGCCTTCCTTCCGCCCGATTTTTGCCGGAGCCGAGAATGAGACGATAGCCCAAATAAAATAATACGACTGAGGTAAATAGAAACGGAATCGCCCCAAGACGGCTTTGGTATAAAAGATAACTAATTTCTGCGGCAATGAAAAAGCCTATAATCTTGAGCCCGAATTTCATGCACCCACATCCAGTCATATTAGATTTATTATTTATTTTATCCCGTTGGAAAATAAAAATCCATGGATGCGTTTACAAGGCCGTTTACATATTTCGCCTGTACTGGCCGCCCACTTCATATAAAGCATGGGTAATTTGCCCAAGACTTGCTGTCTTCGTCGTCTCCATCAATTCGGCAAATATGTTTCCACCGCTGACAGCAACCTTTTTCAAGCGGGTTAACGCTTCTTCGGCTTCATTCTGGTGCTGTTTCTGGAAATTGCGGAGATTCCGAATCTGTGTTTCCTTTTCCTCCTTAGTTGACCGCGCCAATTCAATGTTATCCAGGTCCGCTTCTGACGGAGGATTGGGGTTCAGATACGTATTAACACCGATAATCGGCAGTTTTCCAGAATGCTTAAGGGTTTCGTAATACATTGACTCTTCCTGGATTTTTCCACGCTGGTACTGCGTCTCCATGGCGCCGAGCACTCCCCCGCGGTCGTTCAGCCGTTCGAATTCCTGAAGCACCGCTTCTTCAACGAGATCTGTCAGTTCTTCCACAATAAAAGATCCTTGGAGCGGGTTTTCATTTTTGGAAAGACCGTGTTCTTTTGTAATAATCATTTGGATGGCCATCGCCCTTCTGACCGATTGTTCCGTCGGTGTCGTGATGGCCTCATCGTACGCATTCGTATGGAGCGAATTGCAATTATCCTGCAAAGCCATCAACGCCTGGAGCGTCGTCCGGATATCATTGAAATCAATTTCCTGGGCGTGAAGCGACCTGCCGGATGTTTGAATGTGGTATTTCAATTTTTGGCTCCGCTCATTCGCACCGTATTTCTCCCGCATGACAACCGCCCAAATCCTCCTCGCCACCCGGCCAATGACTGTATATTCCGGATCGAGCCCATTGGAAAAAAAGAACGACAGATTCGGTGCGAAATCATCGATATCCATTCCCCGGCTCAAGTAATATTCGACATATGTGAACCCGTTGGCAAGAGTAAAAGCCAGCTGTGAAATCGGATTGGCTCCTGCCTCTGCAATATGATAACCGGAAATCGATACCGAGTAATAGTTTCTTACCTGATGGTCAATGAAATACTGCTGGATATCTCCCATCATCCTTAAAGCAAATTCCGTTGAAAAAATACATGTATTCTGGCCCTGGTCTTCTTTTAAAATATCAGCCTGAACCGTCCCTCTGACCGTTTTCAATGTCTGACTTTTCACCGTTTCAAGTTCCTCTTCGGTCAATTCCCGCCCAATCTCTTCCTGTTTTTTCCTTACCTGCTGGTCAATGGCAGTGTTCATAAACATCGCCAGGATGATCGGCGCCGGGCCGTTGATCGTCATCGAAACGGAAGTGGACGGGGCACAAAGGTCGAAGCCGTCATACAATTTTTTCATATCATCAAGCGTACAGATGCTGACGCCGCTTTCACCGACTTTCCCATAAATATCGGGACGGTAATCCGGATCTTCCCCATACAATGTGACCGAGTCAAAGGCGGTGCTCAGCCGCTTGGCCTCATCGTCCTTCGATAAATAATGGAACCGGCGGTTCGTACGCTCAGGCGTACCCTCACCGGCAAATTGCCTTTTCGGATCTTCCCCCTGCCGTTTAAAAGGAAAAACGCCTGCCGTATAAGGATAGGAACCCGGTACATTTTCCTTATATACCCAATTTAAAATTTCCCCATAATCCTTGAACGAAGGAAGTGCCACCTTCGGAATGGAAAGTCCTGATAAACTTTTTGTCTTCAATTCTGTTACAATCTCTTTGTCCCTTATTTTTACGACAAACTGGTCTTTTGCATAGGCTTCCTTCGTCTCTTCCCAATTCTCCAAGACTTTCTTCGAATAGGGCGTGAGCTTTTCTTCCGTTTCTTTCTTCAATTCCTGAAGAACCGCCAAAACTGGTTCGTTTTCCCCTCTTTCTTTCACAGCTTTGATTGTGCCTTCAATTTGAAACAGCTGTCTTGCGACCCGGACCTGCTCTTCCGCGTGCTGATGGTATCTTCGGACCGTTTCGGCAATCTCCCGCAAATAATGCTGGCGGGAAGCCGGGATGATCACATTTTGCTTCTCCACTTCCTCCTTTTTGGAAAAAGATACATTCCAGTCCGTACCGCATTTTTCGTTCAACAGATCGATCAGGGCGGCAAACAGGGCATTCGTTCCGGGATCGTTGAACTGGCTGGCGATCGTTCCGTACACCGGCATTTTTTCCAATTCCTCATCAAAAAGCAAATGGCTTCTCTGATATTGCTTTCTTACTTGATCCCTGGCATCTTCAGACCCTTTTTTCTCAAACTTGTTGATCGCAATAATATCGGCAAAATCAATCATATCGATTTTTTCCAATTGGGTAGGGGCGCCGAATTCGCTTGTCATCACATACATGGAAACATCGCTGATTTCCCTTATTTCTGCGTCTCCCTGTCCGATCCCGCTCGTTTCGACAATCACAAGGTCAAACCCCAGGGCTTTGACGATGCGGATGGCGTCGCGGATGGCGCCCGACAGCTCGTTCTTTGAGCCACGGGTTGCCAGGCTTCTCATATACACACGCGGTGAAAAAATGGCATTCATCCGGATCCTGTCTCCCAATAACGCCCCTCCTGTCTTTTGCTTGGTCGGATCCACAGACAATACAGCCACTTTCTTTTCCGGAATTTCATGGATAAACCGGCGGATCAGTTCATCTGTCAACGAACTTTTACCTGCACCGCCAGTTCCTGTGATTCCCAGAACCGGTGCCTCTTGGCTCATTTCCTTCATTTCGGCGAAAACCCTCGAAAATTTGTTTCCGTCCTTTTCCCCTGCCCGGTTTTCGGCCAATGAAATCAATTTGGCAGCAGCCGCCATGCTCCCCTCTTTTAGCCGCTCGACTTCTTCCTCGATGGAATCGCCAATGGTTGAAAAATCGCATTCCTCCAGCATCAGGTTGATCATGCCCTGCAAGCCAAGAGTCCGGCCATCCTCCGGCGAAAATATCCGCGAAATCCCGTAATCATGGAGCTCTTTGATCTCACGGGGAATGATAACCCCTCCACCTCCTCCATAAATGCGTATATGCGGCGCTCCCTTTTCCTTTAACAGATCGTGCATGTATTTAAAATATTCTACGTGTCCGCCTTGATAAGAGGAGACGGCAATTCCCTGGACATCTTCCTGGATGGCCGCATTGACCACCTCCTCCACCGACCGGTTATGTCCAAGATGAATTACTTCCCCACCGCTGGCCTGCAATATTCTCCGCATAATATTGATGGAAGCATCATGCCCGTCAAACAAACTGGAAGCCGTTATGAACCGGACATGGTTTTTTGGCGTGTAGATTTCACTCACTTTTTTCATCCTCCTACTTCCACTTGTGTCTTAAAACCTTTAATCCCTGAAAAAAGCAAATCGGTCTGGAGGCGAATATAATCATCAATGGAACATGTTTTTTTCAAAGCCCAGCGCCGGAATCCCCACATCTGTCCCTGGACAAAAATGTTATGCGCCAACAGCTGCTGGTGCTCATGGCTGATGTCGAGCTCTCCGTTTTCCACACAGCGGCTGATCAGCTTCTCAAACATGCCGACCATTTCCAATTCTTTTTTTAACACATAAGGCAAGGCCTCATTGGACAGGACCTTCGCTTCCTGATACATGACAAGCACTTCATCCTGCATCTCATCAATGATTCTGAAATAATGGCCGATTCCAAGTTTCAGGCTTTCCAAAGTCCCTTTCTCCAGGTCCATGCTGCTCAGCCTTTTCCTTACCTGCTCGTAAATGCTGTCGCACACAAGAAAAAGCACATCCTCTTTCGTCCTGATATACTCATATAAAGTACCGATGCTGAAACCGGCAGCCCGGGCAATTTCCCTAGTTGTCGTCCGATGGAAACCTTTTTCCTTAAAAAGGGATACGGCTCCGCGGATCATTTGATTCCTGCGTTTTTCCACAAGCTGCTCGTCTTTCACCGATGCCTGAATCTCCCTTTTCACTGCCAAAAAATTCACCTCTTTCAAGTATACAGTTACTAATTTCGGGCTCCGTAGCCTGCCGCTTTTCTATTTCGTTAACATTCTGGAAATGACCAGTCTTTGGATTTCCTGCGTTCCTTCATAAATTTGGGTGATTTTGGCGTCGCGCATATACCGTTCGACCGGATAATCCTTCGTGTATCCATAGCCGCCAAATATTTGCACTGCTTCAGTTGTCACTTTCATGGCTGTATCCCCGGCCATCAGCTTGGACATGGCCGACTCTTTCCCATATGGAAGACCTTCTGATTCAAGCCACGCCGCCTGATAAGTTAATAGTCTCGAAGCTTCGATGCCTGTCGCCATATCAGCCAATTTAAAAGCGATGGCCTGATTGTCGACGATCGGCCTTCCAAATTGCTTTCGTTCCTTTGCATACTCGACGGCGACATCCAAAGCCCCCTGTGCGATTCCGACAGCCTGCGCCGCAATGCCATTTCGGCCGCCGTCAAGGGTCATCATGGCAATTTTAAAGCCTTGCCCTTCCTCTCCCAGCACATTTTCCGCCGGGACTTTGCAGTCTTCAAAAATAATTTCGGTTGTCGGAGACGACCGGATTCCAAGTTTCTTCTCTTTTTTCCCTACGGAAAACCCTTCGAAGCCTTTCTCAATGATAAAAGCCGTGGAGCTCCGTTTGTCCTCCGGATTCAATAAGGCAAAAACAATATAAATATCAGCGATGCCTCCATTTGTAATAAAAATCTTGGAGCCGTTCAAAACATAATGGTCCCCGTCCCGCTTGGCCGTTGTTTTCATGCTGCTTGCATCCGAGCCTGAGCCGGGCTCCGTCAGCCCGTATGCCCCAATCTTTGTACCTTCCGCCATCGGCTTTAAATATTTCTGTTTCTGCTTCTCCGTGCCGAATGTATAAACGGGCCAGCCTGCAAGCGATGTATGGGCGGAAAGCGTTACTCCTGTCGATGCACAGACGCGGGACAATTCTTCAACGGCAATGCAGTACGCCAAGAAATCACTGCCGATACCGCCGTATTTTTCCGGCCATGGAATTCCCGTCAATCCCAGCCCAGCCATTTTTTCAAAAATATCCATGTCAAAGCTTTCTTCTTCATCGCGCTCGGCCGCTGTCGGCTCCACTTCCTTTTTCGCAAAGTCACGCACCATTTTTCTGATCATTTCATGTTCTTCACTTAATTTAAAGTTCATCAAGTCTCCTCCTCAACACGCTCTCTATTTCAACAATTGCTTACTTATGACGATCCTTTGGATTTCGCTTGTTCCTTCATATATTTCCGTTACCTTGGCATCCCTGAAAAATCGTTCAACGGGGTAATCTTTCGTGTAGCCGTACCCGCCGAATATTTGGATTGCCTCCGTGGCATTCTCCATCGCGGCCCTTGAAGCGAACAACTTTGCCATCGATACTTCTTTCACACATGGCACGCCGGATGCACAAAGATCTGCGGCACGGTAAAGCAGTAATCTGGCGCTTTCCACAGCCGTTCCCATATCGGCGAGTTTAAAAGCCACCGCCTGCTGTTCGGCAATCGGTTTGCCGAACTGCCTGCGCTCCTTCGCATAACCGACTGCAGCTTCAAAAGCTGCTTCAGCAATACCAAGCGCCTGTGCAGCAATCCCGATCCGGCCGATATTCAGATTGGCCATTGCAATTCTAAAACCATTTCCCTCTTCGCCAAGCCGATTTTCTGCAGGCACCTTCATGTCTTCAAAGGTGAGCGGAACCGTTCTGGAGCCATCCAGCCCCATCTTCTTTTCGTCTTTTCCAATGAGAAGTCCCGGGGTATCCTTTTCAACAATAAAGGCAGAAATTCCACGGCTTCCTTTGGTTGGATCCGTTACGGCAAAAATAATATATATATCCGCTTCACCGCCGTTTGTGATGAACATTTTAGAGCCATTGACGACATAGTGGTCCCCTTGTTTGACCGCTCTGGATTTGATCGCTCCTGCATCCGAACCCGCTCCGGGCTCCGTAAGACAAAACGCAGCCAATGATTTTCCTTCCGCAAGCCCCGGAATAAATTTCTGTTTCTGTTCTTCTGTCCCGAACTGTAGAATCGGGTTCGTCCCGACGGAAGTATGCACGGACAGAATGACTCCCACGGTCGCACTTACTTTCGAAAGCTCATGGATCGCAATGATATAAGAGATAAAGTCCATACCCGCCCCGCCGTATTGTTCCGGAGTGGTGATTCCCATCAACCCCAGCTCTCCCATTTTCTTGATGATGTCCCCGGGAAACTCCCCGGCTGACATTCTTTCAATATGCGGCTTAATGTCGGTTTCAGCAAAATCACGTACCATTTTTCTCATCATCAACTGTTCATCGGTAAATTGAAGGTTCATCGCTGTCTCCTGCTTTCTTCGACATTTTAGTTGGTTTTCCTCGATTTAAATGTCCAGCCACGGGCTCCAGCGACTAGCAGACTTCGCGCCTCCTCCGATAAGTCAACATCGGCTCACCTGCGGTATCGCCGTGTTTCCTTTATCTCGTCGAAGGCACTCCAGTCTGTACGTCGCTAAACGTCGCCCTCCGCTTTTCTATTCATATTCATAAAAACCGCGGCCCGATTTTTTTCCAAGCCAGCCTGCTTTTACATATTTCCGCAATAGGGGGCATGGCCGGTATTTATCGTCTCCAAAGCCTTCATGAAGTGTCTCCATTATATAAAGGCACGTGTCCAGCCCGATAAAATCGGCGAGGGTCAATGGTCCCATCGGGTGATTCATGCCAAGCTTCATCACTTCATCAATCGCTTCTTTCGTTGCAACTCCTTCGTATAATGTGTAAACCGCCTCATTGATCATGGGCATGAGAACCCTGTTTGAAACAAATCCCGGAAAATCGTTCACTTCAACAGGTACCTTTTTCAAGCGTTCAGTCATTTCCTCCACGGCTTGGTACACTTCATCCTCCGTTGCCAGGCCCCTGATAATTTCCACTAGTTTCATAACCGGGACCGGGTTCATGAAATGCATGCCTATCACCTTTTCCGGACGCTTTGTAGCTGCAGCCATTTCTGTGATGGGCAGAGAAGACGTATTGGTCGCCAAAATCGCATGCTCCGGCGCATATTGATCCAGCTCCTCGAAAATCTTCATTTTTATTTTTAAATTTTCAACAGCTGCTTCGATCACAATATCCGCATTCCCGGCATCTTTTAAATCAGTCGACTTAATGAATCTTGCAAGAATGCCCTCTTTTTCATCTTCATTCATTCTTTCTTTTTGGACCTGTCTATTTAAGTTTTTGCGAATGACTTCAAGCCCTTTTTCAACAATGTCTTCTTTCAGGTCATTTAAATAGACCTGGTAGCCTGCTTGTGCGCAAACCTGTGCAATTCCCGAGCCCATTTGCCCGGCACCGACGACCATCACTTTTTCGATTTGCATATTCTTCCCCTCCACATCAGTCATTTTTCGGAACTTCAACCATCACTGCATCTCCCTGGCCTCCGCCCGAACATATAGAGGCAATTCCAATTCCTCCCCCGCGCCGCCTCAGCTCATATGCCAGAGACAGAATGATCCTGGCGCCGCTTGCGCCAATTGGATGCCCAAGCGCTACAGCTCCTCCGTTTACATTCACCTTTTGCGGATCCAGGCCGGCAATTTTACTGCTTACCAACGCTACGGCCGCAAAAGCTTCGTTAATTTCAAAAAGGTCAATTTCATCTGCGGTTTTTCCGCATTTTTTTAACAGTTCATTGATGACAAGACCCGGTGTTTTTGGAAAATCCTTTGCCTCAACAGCAACCTCTGCATGGCCGACAATAAATCCAAGCGGGTTCCTTCCTTCACGATTAGCCCGCTCTTCGCTCATCAGCACGAGAGCTGCGGAACCGTCGTTCACCCCCGGAGCATTTCCGGCAGTAATCGTTCCATCAGAACCGAAAGCAGGCCTAAGCTTAGACAATTTCTCCATCGATGTATCAATTCTGGGTCCCTCATCCTGGTCGACGGCAAGCGGATCTCCTTTTCGCTGCGGAACTTCCACCGGAACAATCTCCTCAGCCAAAAAACCTTTATTTCTTGCCGCGATTGACCGTTCATGGCTTCTGAGCGCCCACTTATCCTGTGCTTCCCTCGTAATCTCATATTCTATTGCACTTTGATTGCCGTAGGTTCCCATGTGGACGCCGGAAAAAGCGCACGTCAGGCCATCATGGATCATCAGGTCGATGATCGATGCGTCTCCCATCTTGAATCCCCATCTGGCTTTCGGCAATATATAAGGGGCATTGGACATCGATTCCATGCCGCCCGCCACGATGACCTCTTCATCGCCAGCCCGGATAATTTGGTCTGCCAATGTCACGGCTCTCATTCCTGAAGCACACACTTTATTCACGGTTTCCGTCTTCACTTCCCATGGAATGCCGGCTTTTTGTGCCGCCTGCCTTGATGGGATTTGCCCTTGTCCTCCCTGCAAAACTGTCCCGAGGATGACTTCCTGGACTTCTTCCGGCTTCACATTCGACCTTGCCAACGCTTCTTTTACAGCGATTCCTCCAAGATCGGAAGCAGTCAATGAACTCAGGCTGCCGCCAAATTTTCCAAACGGGGTCCTTGCGCCTTCAAGAATTGCTGATCTAGCCATTCTTTCATCTCCTTTTGGGTTATATGTATCTTTTAAAAAATATCTATACACACACCAATTTAAAACGCTTTCAAACTTGACTGAACGCTCGCTCGATAAAGATTTTAGAAGGAGGTGCTTCTTTTAAAAGAAGCACCCCATATTCATATTACGAAGCTTTATCGGTTCCCGGCTCTCCGAGAACAGCCTTTTCCAAAAGCTCTGCTACATCATATGTTTTCACTGTATCTTCCACTTCTTTTGCCTTAGTGCCGTCTGACAGCATCGTCAGGCAGTACGGGCATCCGGAACTGATGATGGAAGGATTAACAGCAAGGGCCTGCTCAGTCCTTGCAACGTTGATGCGCTGTCCTGTATCTTCCTCCATCCACATCAATCCTCCGCCGGCTCCGCAGCACATTCCGTTTTCCCGGTTTCTTTCGATTTCAACCAAAGTGACACCCGGAATCGATTTGAGAATTTCTCTCGGAGGGTCATAAACATCATTATAGCGCCCGAGATAGCAGGAATCGTGGAAGGTGATTTTTTCATTCACTTCATATTTTGGCTTCAGTCGTCCTTCTTTCACCAGCTGATCAAGCAGTTCGGTGTGATGATGGACTTCTGCTTCCAAGCCAAAGTCAGGATATTCATTTTTAAATATATTATATGCGTGCGGGTCAATCGTCACAATTTTTTTAACGTCATTTTTCTCAAATTCTTTAATGTTGGCAGCAGCCAGCTCCTGAAATAAGAACTCATTGCCAAGACGCCGGGGGGTGTCCCCCGAGTTTTTCTCCTTGTTTCCGAGAATCGCAAATTTTACACCGGCTTCATTAAGGAGTTTCGCAAACGACAAAGCGATTTTCTGGCTGCGGTTGTCGAACGCACCCATCGATCCGACCCAGAGCAGATATTCGAATTCTTCCCCTGCTTTCTTCAGTTCTTTGACTGTCGGAACCTGTACGTCTTCCCGAAGCTGACGCCAGTTCTCTTTTTCCTTCCGGTTCAACCCCCAAGGGTTTCCCTGCCTTTCAATATTTTGCATCGCCCGCTGGGCATCAGGGTTCATTTTGCCTTCTGTCAGGACAAGATAGCGGCGCATATCGATAATATGGCTCACATGCTTGTTCATCACCGGACACTGGTCTTCACAATTCCGGCACGTTGTACAGGCCCATAATTCCTCTTCCGTGATGACATCTCCGATCATGCTCGGCTGGTAATCCAATGCCGCTGCCGCCTCTGATGCGCCTTCTCCGGTACCGGCTTTTGCAATTTGATTGCCAAGCGTGTTGGCGAATGCATAAGTCGGGACCCATGGCTGTTTTCTCGTTACGGCAGCCCCATAATTCGTCAAATGATCCCTGAGTTTGATCATGATGTCCATCGGGGACAGCATTTTTCCCGTACCGGTCGCCGGGCACATATTCGTACAGCGGCCGCACTCCACGCACGCATACAGATCCACAAGCTGAAGGTCTGTGAACTCATCGATTTTTCCTACACCGAAGCTTTCAGCTGTTTCATCCTCAAAATCAATCGGTGAAAGCTTCCTGCCTCCATCAAGCGGCTCCAGGTAAACGTTTGCAGGACCTGCAATCAAATGTGCATGCTTCGATTGCGGCACGTACACAAGGAAAGCCAACAAAATCAGCAAATGGATCCACCATGCAATATAAAATACGATCCCTGCAGCAAGCGGGCTCATCCAGCTGAATGCAGCTGCAATTGCGGAAGCCACAGGCTCAGTCCACGCCAGCTCCTCCCCTTGCCAAATGAGCGACATCCCATTTCCAAGCAGCACAGACAGCATGAGTCCGCCGATAAAAAGAAGGACAAGACCTGCATAAAACCCCCTCTTCAATCTGACAAGCTTTTCAATATACCGTCTGTAAAATGCCCATACAACCGCAACCAATATGATGAGCGTTACGATTTCCTGGAAAAACTTAAATCCGGGATACAGCGGGCCGAGCGGCAGATGCGAACCAGGCACGAGCCCTTTCCAAATGAAATCGATTGCACCAAATTGCACAAGAATAAACCCATAGAAAAACATGACATGAATGATTCCGCTCTTTTTATCCTTGAGCAGCTTTTTCTGGCCAAAAACATATGTCCAAATATTTTTCAGGCGCGCTTTCACATCATTATCAAACTCTATTTTTTTCCCTAGTTTAATAAACTTGATGCGTGTTTTGACGACATAGACAAACAAAGAGACGCCGTATGCCGTTACAAGCAAAAACGCAATCCAATTCAACCACAGTAAAGCATGCATATGAAATGACCGCTCCCTTCCGAATTGTTAAGACTGCAAATGACTTTTCTGAAAGTTATTAACTCCATTATATAATGAATGAGCATTCAGTCAAGAAGAAAAATGAAAAAGCTGCCCCCGTTGAATTGACAATCAGGGGCAGCCCAAAGGAAATTAAACATATGGATTATATTTTTGGAGTTTGCATTGATGAAAGAATAATACGGGGCTATTGGCATTTTACTTAATTCCGATTAAATTTTTGAGGCGGTGAATATCCGATTCATTTGTCCAAGTCCGTTTTTCCAAAAGCTCAACCTTTGCCGCAAACTCGTCCTGTTTTGACTCGAATGAATCCAATCTTTTATTCACGCCGTCAAACCTTTTGAATGTTTCAAGCTTGAAACCATCCAAATCAGCCTTTATTTCCTGCTGACCATGGATTAATGCCCCCAGCAATTCACTGTGTTCACCAAGCTTCTTGCTGTGTTCATCCAGCTTCCTGCCTTGTTCATCGAGCTTGCGGCTGTGTTCGTCCAGCTTCCTGCCTTGTTCGTCCAGCTTGCGGCTGTGTTCATCCAGCTTCCTGCCTTGTTCGTCCAGCTTCCTGCCTTGTTCGTCCAGCTTCCTGCCTTGTTCGTCGAATTTACGGCTGTGTTCATCCAGTTTCTTACTGTGATCGCCAAGGATTTCCAAAATCAAATCCAGCTTCGCATTAATTTCCAACGCTTCCCCCCTCCTTTCTTCACTTTATTCTACCATAGACAATCGATAAACAATCGACATTAATTCGACAAACCCGATTTCATGCTGCTGAACAATTTTTCCGAGCAATCGAGCAGTCCTCTTCGGATAGCTTGCCCAAGCTCGGAAGAAGGCCTTGCCGATGGTAAAATTGCTCCTTTTTGCGTTGCAGCCACCACGATGCCATCATCCGTTTCCTTTGGACGGACCTTATTTTTTAAAGCGGTTTGCTTTCCTTCCAAAGCAGCAGCCAACGCTTCAATCAACGCATTTTCGCTGACATGCCCATTGATAAAAAGCCAAGTATGGAAAAAACCCAGACGCCGGTCTGCAGTCAATACAAATAATAGGGAAAATCCACCTTCGTGGTTTACACTGTAATTTGTGTAAAGTTGATCATCATCAATCTGCATTTCAACAGTTTTCTCGCCATTGTCTATTGATGGCCTGCCTGTGCTGATAATGAACTTTTCCTTCCAGCCCAGACCGGAGCCGCCTGAAGCAGACGCTATTGTTTTTAAAGGAGTAGGCGAATTAAACAAAACACTTTCATCATTCCTGGATAAATATTTTTCATCCAAGATTGTCTTGTCATCTTTCCCTGACTCAGGAATAAGCACCATATTCGGCTTCGGGACCTCCGGATGCGGATGATTTTCCAGTGCTGTCCTGTAAATCCGCTGTATCAACGTTTCATTTAGAACTTCTTCAGGTGAACCAATGCAAACGACTTCACCTTCATTTAAAAGAAGCAGGCGGTCGCAATAAAGACCGGCCAGGTTAAGATCATGAAAAACCGTGACAACTGTAAGTCCTCTCTGCCTGGTCCAGCGCCTTAACCGATCAAGCAATCCTTTTTGGTGGGAAAGGTCCAAGTGATTTGTCGGTTCATCAAGAAGAAGGATGTCCGGCTCCTGGGCAAGCGCCTGGGCCAGGAAAGCCCTTTGCCGCTCACCCCCGGACAGCTCTTGCAATGACACATCCTGAAATTCCTTCATTTTTGTCAATGCCATCACTTCCTGGACAACCGCCTCATCTTTTGGGCTCCATGTATGAAACAGTCCCCTCTGGTGGGCATACCTTCCGAGTTCAACCGTTTCCTTTACAGTGAACGGAAACATTTCGCTTGTGAGCTGCGGCAATACAGCCATCAGCTTTGCAAGATTTTTGGAAGAATATTGTTGGAGGGGGCGGCCATCGAGCGTTATTTCTCCATCTTTATATGAAAGGAGTCTGCTCACCATTTTAAGCAGCGTCGACTTGCCGCTTCCATTCGGCCCAAGGATTCCGAACATTTCCCCCCGGCTGACAGCAAAGGTTATATTTTTCAATATGTTTGCATCAGAATAACCGCCGGAGAGATTTTTCACTTGAAGCATGTCATCCACTTCTTTCCATTCGTCTTCTCAACAAAATAAAAGCAAATACCGGGGCCCCTATCAGTGCAGTGATGACACCGATAGGCAGCTCTGCCGGTTCAATGACAATCCTTGCGGCCAAATCGGCTAAAATAAGGAAACCTGCACCGATCAACATGGAGAGCGGCAAAAGATGCTTATGGTCCGGTCCCCATAATATTCTTGTCAAATGCGGGATGACAAGGCCTACAAATCCGATCGTTCCCGAAACAGCGACAGCTGCTCCGGTTATCATGGAACTCGATGCCAATACAGCAAATTTCCTGGCGGGCACATTGACACCAAGATACTGTGCCCTCTCTTCACCAAAGGCAATCGCATTCAGCTCTCGCGAATTCAGTAATAGAACAAGGCTCCCTATAACCAGGAACGGCAAAATAATCTGCACATAGCTCCATCCTCTCATGGAGACACTTCCCAGCAGCCAGCCGATGATTTGGCGAAGTTCCTCTCCCGAGAGGGCAATCATCAAGGAAATGAGCGCTCCCAGAAATGAACTGAAAATGATTCCTGTTAAGATGATTGTCTCCACTTTCATGGATCTGTCGATGCTTCTGGCAAAAAAAAGGACAATAATGATCGTGATAAATGCAAAAACGATACTGAGAAGCGGCAGTGTATATATTCCCGCCAACGGTAAGGAGATTTGGTAAAACAAAGTGACAACCGCACCGACAGACGCACCGGATGAAACACCCAGCGTATAAGGGTCGGCAAGCGGGTTACGGAGCAGTCCCTGAAAGGCCGCCCCCGCAATCGCAAGCGAGGCACCGACAAGACCTGCAAGCACAACGCGGGGCAGGCGGACTTTCATGACTATATTGGCAAACATCGGATCTACCTGCTTTTCGTTTAAAAAAGGCAGGGCCTTGCCTGCGATGATGCTGACGATATCTTCTACCGGAACTCTTACAGAACCTATTGATATTGCCGCAAGAATGGCGGCAACCATAAAAATGATTGCCGCTGAGTATGCTACGAGTGGATTACTCCCCGAAAACTTCCGGGTAAACAGCTTTTGCAAGCGCCTCTACTCCTTCAGCGATCCGCGGGCCTGGACGGCTTGTAAGAGCCTCGTCTATCAAGTGAACCTGCTTGTCTTTGACAGCTGCGATGTCCTGCCAGCCTTTACGGTCAAGCACTTGATCCACCGGATTTTCCACATAGTTATAGTTGACAATGATGACCTCAGGATTCATTTCAATGATGGCTTCCTCGTTCATCATAGGCCAGCCTTCCTCTTGAACCGCATTTTTTGCGTTGATTGTCCCAAGCATTTGATCCATAAATGTGTTTTTCCCCACAGCATAAATTTCAGGGGCCGGCGATATTTCTACGAATACAGATTTCTGGTCTTCTTCCTTGATATCGGCCGCTTTCTTTTCGATTTCGTCAAGCTTGGCTTTCAGGTCTTCGTTCACATCAGACGCTTCGTCCGTATGCCCTGTCGCTTTTCCGATAAATTCAATGGTTTCGTACACCTCATCGAAGCTTTGGGCATCTTTGACGACAAGAACCGGTATACCGCTGTCTTCCAGCTGTTTTAACCCTGAGTCCCACCTGTCGCCCGCCGATCCGTGGGAAAGAACAAGATCAGGTTCCAAAGCAATGATCTTTTCTATGTTTAATTCCATGCCTGCCACTTGCTCCTTATCCTTTACTTCCTCAGGATAATTATCATTTTCGTTGACAGCCACTACTTCGTTCCCTGCACCGATGGCATAAAGGATTTCTGTATTGCTCGGAATGAGCGAAACAATTTTTTCCGGCTTCTCTTCAATCGTTACTTCTTTATCTGCCGCATCCTTCAGCGTTACCGGAAAGCTGTCTTCTGAAGCCTGTTCAGTTTTAGGTTCCGTATTTTGCTTCCCTTCTCCTGCATCTCCCTGATTGCCGCAGGCTGCCAGAAACCCTATCAGCATTAATGCCATTAACCATGAATAAATCTTTTTCATCCTGTAAATCCTCCTTATAAAAATAAAAAAACATCCCCAGTGCGCAGGAGATGAGTATGTATAAAGGCATGAATAGGCAAACAGGCATCGCCGCCTGTTTGTCACCTCTCCCATCCGCGCAGGTTTTTGGTGTTTGAATCCGGCAGGTCTCCTGGCTCATGTTCATCGCATTCTACCCCTTCCCATGCATATGCGCACAGTGGTCTATGGCAGGACGCTCCCATTTACAGTGGCGGGACCGCGTTGGAATTTCACCAACTTCCCTTTTTCAGCTTTCATTGCCGTTTTTTAAAAGCGGGCATGAAAAGCAACCGAATCCAAAAATATACTATTTTTTTGCATCAACAGTAATTATACACGATTTATTCTGTTTTCACAGCTTTTTCAAAAAGAATTTGGGAATACTAATCAGGATTCATTTCTGTTTTGAGGAGGGAATTCCAATTGAAGTGGCTGACTGGGTCCATCATTTTAATCACCGCATTACTTTTTGCCGCTTCCGCGGATTTTTTTCTCGGCAGATATGTTCATGGAAAAAAAATGAGGCCTTGCAGCTACCCTGTCAGAAATGGCCGGATTCAATTGATAACGAGCGGCCCGGAACTTTTTTCCAATTACTTTGATGATCTCTATAAGGCTGAAACAAGTATCCATGTGCTCTTTTATATTGTTAAAAACGACCGATTCGGCCAACTGTTTTTTGAAATATTGATCGACCAAGCCCGCAAAGGGATCAAGGTGCGCCTGCTGCTTGACTGGTTTGGAAGCAGAACGGTTTCAAAAAGCCTTCTTAAAAAGGCTCGCTCTGCCGGAGTTGAAGTCGTTTTTTGCCACCGTCCCCGTTTTCCCTTTGCCTTTTTTTCCCTTCAACAACGAAATCATCGAAAAGTCACGATCATTGATGGAAAAATCGGTTACGTAGGCGGGTTTAATGTGGGAAAGGAATATATTGATCTGGATCCCGTCCTTTCACCATGGCGGGATTATCATCTACGGATCGAAGGCGAAGGTATTGCCGATCTGCAGACAGAGTTCCTGCTGGACTGGGAGAGGGCAGCAGGTACCAGCCATTTGAAGGACAGTTCCCTTTATCCTCATTTGGAGAAAGGGCCGATGCCCTACCGTTTTTTTCCGACACAGGGAGTGGATGCAGAAGAGGAAATCCTGCAGTTGATTGATCAAGCGGAGGAAAATATTTTTGTCGGTACACCTTACTTCATCCCTCCCGAAAAATTAGTTTCCGGGCTTGTGCAGGCGATCCAAAGAGGCGTTGCCGTAACAGTTCTAGTCCCTGATAAATCGGACCATCCGATTGTAAAGGAGGCTTCTCTCCACTATTTGCGGAAGATCCTGGCAGCCGGAGGGGATGTCTATCAATATGAAGCCGGCTTTTTCCATGCAAAAGTCATCTTGATAGACGGAACGTTCTGTGACATCGGAACAGCCAACTTCGATTGCAGAAGCTTCAGGCTTAACTACGAAATCAATTGTTTTATCTACGACCAAAAGTTTATTGAAGAAACTGAAAGAATCGTTCAGGAAGATATAAGCCGTTCCAGCCGGTTATCCCCTGAAGACCTGGCTGATCCCCCCTTATCCGTACGCTCGAAAGAATGGGCAGGCATGCTCTTTAAATATTTTTTATAAAATGAACAGGAGCGCCATTCGGCGCTCCTGTCATGTGAAATATTACATTTTTTCCGGTGCAGACACGCCCACCAATGTCAATGCGTTTTTCAATGTGATTTGGGCCGCATTTACGAGGGCGAGGCGGGCTTTCGTTTCGTCAAGCTGTTCTTCATTCAACACTTTTTCAGCATTATAATAGCTGTGAAAAACGGACGCCAATTCAAAAATGTAATTGGTGATCCGATGGGGAATCCGTTTATCAGCCGCCTCCGCAATGACTTGAGGGAATTCACCGAGTTTCTTCAAGAGATCAATCGCTTTTTCGCTGGAAAGGGATGAAAAGTCGGTGCCTGCATCAAAGGAAATTCCCTTTTCTTCTGCGGAACGCAAAATGCTGCAAATCCGCGCATGGGCATACTGGGCGTAGTAGACGGGATTGTCATTTGATTCGGCAACAGCCAGATCAAGATCAAAATCCATATGCGTGTCACCGCTTCTCATGGCAAAGAAGTAGCGCACCGCATCAAGTCCGACCATTTCAATCAAGTCTGTCATTGTCACCGCTTTTCCCGACCTTTTGCTCATCTTGACCCTTTCCCCGTCTTTATACAGGTTAACCAGCTGAATGATCTCCACTTCAAGCATGTCAGGATCAAAGCCGAGCGCCTCGATTGCCGCCTTCATTCTGGGGATATAACCATGGTGGTCAGCGCCCCAAATATTGATGAGTTTATCAAAACCGCGGTTGATTTTGTCGAGGTGGTAAGCAATGTCCGGTGTAATATATGTGTAGCTGCCATCATTCTTAATCAACACACGATCTTTGTCGTCGCCAAAATCGGTCGAACGGAACCATGTTGCCCCTTCCTTTTCGTAAAGGTGGCCTTTTTCCTGAAGCAATTCAAGTGTTTCATCAATCTTTCCGCTTTCGTAAAGGGATGTTTCCGAATACCATACATCAAAAGCTACACGGAACTGCTTCAGGACATTTTTCAACTTATCCAATTCAAAGTCCAGCCCGTAGCGGCGGAAGAAAGCGATACGGTCTTTCTCATTTTCATGGACAAATTTATCGCCGTGTTCCTCGGCAAGTTTTTTTCCGATCCCAATGATATCCTCGCCGTGATAGCCGTCTTCGGGCATCGGCTTGTCGATGCCGAGCGCTTGGAAGTACCGGGCTTCAACAGACAGGGCAAGATTGTTGATTTGGTTTCCGGCATCATTAATATAATATTCCCTGGAAACCGCATAGCCCGCTTTATCGAGAATATTGCAAAGTGAATCGCCTACCGCGGCCCCGCGCGCATGTCCAAGATGAAGGTCCCCTGTCGGATTGGCGGAGACGAATTCCACTTGAATCTTTTCACCTTTCCCTGCATCGGAGCGGCCGTATTCATCGCCAGCTTCCAAAATCGCCGGAACAAGTCCGGTCAAATAGCTGTTGTCCATATAAAAATTAATAAATCCAGGCCCTGCAATATCAACTTTTTCAATGGATGCTTCCGATACATCAAGGTGTGCTTTGATCTCTTCAGCAATTGTCCTCGGAGATTTTTTCGCTATGCGGGCCAACTGCATGGCCATATTGGTTGAATAGTCGCCATGAGACTTTTCTTTTGGCGTTTCAAGAACGACCGCCGGTATTTCATCTTCGCCGGCCAGTCCAGCCTTTAATATGGCATTCTTTATCTCCAGCTTCAGTGTTTCCTGCTTCTGCTCCACTACGTTCATAAATTCCCTGTTTCCTCCCTGTATTGTATTTCCATATCATATTTTCCGGCATGTGTGCCTTGCATGTATAAATCATATCCAAGATTGATTTTGCCTTCACATTTATCATCATATTCATGGTGAGCCAGTTTGTTTGTATCCGTGGACAGTAAAAGGCTGCCGTATTCACTTGCATGAGATCCGTCTTTTTGTTCGTTCAGCCGGAATTTCATACGCATATTGATGATTCCTTTTCTGAAAATGGTTGCTTCCTCGTCATCCACTTTCACAAGCGTATGGACAGTCCCTTCCTCTTGAACTTCATCATATTTCAGAAAAACCGCATTGTTTTTCCGATAATATTGGCCAAACAGGATCATTTCAAATGTTTCTTCTTCTCCATCGAGACAAATATTTGTCGTAAGATGAATTTTAACCGGAGTTTGGACATCCGCTGTCAACGCCGCCACACCCTTTTTATGTAATGTAACCTATTCATTATAGGAAAATTTCAAAACAAAGTCCATGTCTCAGCACTCAAAATCGGCGATCAAAATAACCTCCCGTCATCATAGATTGCTTCGTTGGTGAGAAATATATCCTTGCCCCATGAATAAATTCATGCTTTTTCTTTCATACTGTTGAATGAGATTGCTAGAATTCAGGGGGTGAGGAATTGGAAACAGCCACGGGGGCAAAGAAAAAATGGAGGACATTTCGGGTGTTTGCGATGTTGTCGCTTTTGGCTGCGACAGCCGTAACCATCATATTATTATCTTTTTGGCTGTGGATCAAAATTCTTGGCCCGCCGCCACTGTCCATTCCACAATCCACATTATATTATGCATCCGACGGCTCGATCATTGGAGAAAGCAACAGCGGGGAAAAAAGATATTGGATTTCGCTGGATGAAGTGCCTTCCCATGTTTCGGATGCCGTCATAGCGATTGAGGACCGTACCTTTTACAGTCACCACGGCTTTGATTTGAAAAGAATTGCGGGCGCCATCGCGGCTAATGTCAAAGCAATGGGGAAAGTCCAGGGAGCGAGCACAATTACACAGCAATATGCCAGAAACTTGTTTTTGACACTTGATAAAACCTGGTCGCGCAAATTGCTGGAGGCTTTTTATACAATCCGCCTAGAGGTGAATTACGACAAGGATGAAATTCTTGAAGGCTACATCAACACGATCTCCTTCGGACATGGGGCTTACGGAATTGAGGCTGCCAGCCAATTTTATTACGGAAAAAGCGCAAAGGAACTTACAATTGCGGAAGCATCAATGCTTGCCGGCATCCCCAAAGGTCCCGGAATCTACTCTCCGATCATCTCGGAAGAAAAGGCAAAATCCAGGCAGGCACTCGTATTAGGTGCTATGGTAAAAACAGGGGCGATTTCACCGGAAGAAGCGAAAGCCGCCTCACAGGAACAGCTTTCCTTTATTGGGAAACATCCCCATCACCAGGCGGAAAAAGCACCATATTTCTATGATACTGTAAAAAAAGAATTGAAGGAAAAAGCAGGTCTGGATGATAGAAGCATAGCTCTTGGAGGATTGAAAGTCTATACGGCACTTGATGTGAAACAACAAGATATTGCTGAAAAAGTGATAAGTGAAACGATATCGGAAACATCTGATATCCAGGCCGGTTTTGCGGCGATGGATCCGGAGACCGGCCATGTCACAGCTTTGGTTGGCGGAAGGAACTATAAGGACAGTTCTTTCAACAGGGCGACCCAGGCTGTAAGGCAGCCCGGCTCAACGATAAAGCCTCTCCTGTACTATGCTGCATTGGAACATGGTTTCACTCCATCGACCGTATTAAGGAGTGAACCGACGACATTCAGGTTCAGCAACGGGCAGTCCGATTATACGCCGCATAACTTTAACAACCAATATGCAAATGGAGAAATTACGATGGCCCAGGCGCTCGCTTTGTCCGATAATGTGTATGCCGTTAAAACCCATCTGTTCCTTGGACAGGATGCACTGGTCAATACAATCCGCAGGCTCGGCATTTCCACAAAGATGAAGAACGTGCCTTCCCTCGCCTTGGGGACTTCCGGAGTAAAGCCGATTGAGCTTCTCAATGCCTACAGTATCATAGCAAACGGGGGGAAGAAAGTAGAGCCTGTTTTCATTGTCCGGGTGGAGGATTTTCGCGGAAAAGTGATCTATGAGGCGCCGAAAATCAAAGAGCAGGTACTGGAGCCGGAATTTGCCTTTGTTTTAAGCCATATGATGACAGGCATGTTTGATAAAAAATTAAACGGATATGCAACGGTCACCGGGGAGTCCGTCATGAACCAGATGAGCCGGGAGTATGCAGGAAAGTCCGGTTCTACCAACTCCGACAGCTGGATGGCGGGTTTTACCCCGAAATTGGCTTCCGTCGTATGGACTGGATATGACAAAGGAAAAGAAATCACTTTGACGGAAGACAAATTATACGCAAAAAATATTTGGATCCGCTTCATGGAGCGTTCATTGGAAGGCCAGGATGAAAAGGAACATGCCTTTTTGCCTCCAGCAAAGGTAACTGCGGTCCCTGTCGATCCTGTCAATGGCAAAAAAGCGACGAATTCCTGCCCGGTCTTCAGGCTCACCTATTTTGTAAAAGGGACAGAGCCAACGGAGTTTTGCACCGACCATCTGCATGAGCTTAATAAGGAGCGGGTACCGCATAAAAAAGAAAAGAAAAAACACTGGTGGCAGAAGATATTTTGATAAGAAAAGCGCAGGCGCCCGTTTAGCGACGTACAAACTGGAGCACTTCGCAATGAGATAAAGGAAACACGGCGACGAAGGCAGGCTCAAGCAGCGACGTCCTGTCGCTTCGCCTGCACTAGCACATCCTGTGTGCGTCGGAGCCGATGTTGACTTATCGTAGTGGAGAAGTGCGAAGTTTGCTAGTCGCTGGGCGCTGGAGCTGGACAAAGCAACAATACTTTTATATGAATAACCATGAAAAAATTTATACTTCTCCTTTTGAACAGTTGGATCCCCCTCATTTATGAGGGGGATCCATTCAGCTTGCTTTTCCGCTAAACTGGCTTTTATACAAATCGGCATAGAAGCCATTGATCTTCATCAATTCTTCGTGTGACCCTTTTTCTATAATATCGCCGTCTTTCATCACCAAGATGATATCCGCATCCCGGATCGTGGAAAGCCTGTGGGCTATGACGAAGCTTGTGCGGCCTGCCATCAGTTTGTTCATAGCCCGCTGGATATTCATTTCCGTCCTTGTATCGACGCTGCTCGTCGCTTCATCAAGAATCAATATTTTCGGGTCGGATAAAATTGCCCTCGCGATTGTAATCAGCTGGCGCTGCCCCTGCGAAATGTTTGAAGCGTCCTCTCCCAAAACGGTCTCATAACCATCTGGAAGCGTCCGGATAAAATCATCGGCATAGGCGCTTTTGGCAGCTTGAATAATTTCCTTAACGCTCGCCCCTTCACGCCCGTATGCAATATTGTCCCTGATCGTGCCGTTGAAAAGCCACGTATCCTGAAGAACCATTGCAAACATGGAACGCGCCTGACCCCGGGAAAGACTGCCGATATCGATCCCGTCTATCATAATCCTTCCGCTGTCCAATTCATAGAACCTCATCAATAGATTGATAATGGTTGTCTTCCCTGCTCCTGTCGGACCGACGATGGCAATGGTCTGGCCCGGGTCAACGTCCAGATTTAAATCTTTGATGACCGGTTTGTCTTTTTCATAGCCGAAGCGGACATGGTCAAACGTAATTTTTCCTTTCAATTCATCCGTATTGACATCAGCAGGATCTTCTTTCCGCTCTTCTTCTTCATCAAGCAGATGAAATACCCGTTCGGCTGAGGCAAGCGCCGTCTGGATCATGTTCGCAATGCCTGCTGCCTGCGTCATCGGATGTGTCAACTGTTGTGAATACTGGATGAATGCCTGAACATCGCCAATCCGGATACTTCCGTTTAATACGAGCAGCCCGCCTCCGATGCTGACGAATACATAGCCGAGATTTCCGACAAAGTTCATGAGCGGCATCATGATCCCGCTTATAAATTGCGCCCGCCAGCCGGATTGGTAGAGCCGCTCATTGATTTCATCAAATTCCTTGATGGCAGTTTTTTCATGCCCAAACGCTTTGATGACCTGATGCCCCGAAAACATTTCTTCAATATGCCCGTTTACATTCCCCAGTTCCTTTTGCTGATTGACAAAATGCTTCTGGGAAAAGGATGCGACAAAGCGGATAACCAGCGCACTCAATGGAAAAGTGATTACAACGACAAGCGTCAGCACCGGGCTGATCACAAGCATCATGATGATCGTTCCGATAATCGCAATCAAGGAAGTGATAATTTGTGACAGTGCCTGCTGAATCGAATTGTTAATATTGTCTATATCATTGATGGCCCTGCTTAAAATATCTCCGTGCGGATTCCTGTCGTAATAGCTTAAAGGCATCCGGCCCAATTTTTCATAAACTTCTTTTCTCAATTCGGCCGTTGTTTTCTGGGAAACCCCTGCCATCAAATATTGCTGCAAATAAGTGAATGCGGCTGATATGACGTAAAGAACAAGCAATGTAAGCAGCAATTTCTGCAAAAAAGTGAAATCGATTCCTGTCCCTTTTGTGATACTTGAAAAAATGGAAGAAGTTGCATCTCCCAGCAGCTTTGGCGTGATGACATTGAACAATGTGGAAAAAATGGCTGCAATGGCAACAAACAGCAGCTGGTATTTGCGGGGTTTCAAATAGCCCGACAATCTTTTAAGCGTCTTTTTGAACTCCTTCGGTTTTTCACCGGGAGCGACCCCGTGTCTGGGGCCCCCGCCGGGTCTTGGATGAACACGTTGTTTGCTCATGCTCCTTCCTCCTCTGCCCGCTGTGAGGATACAATTTCCTGGTAAATGCGGTTTTCCGCCAGCAGTTCTTGATGTGTACCGATGCCGGCTATTTCCCCTTCTTCCAGAACGATAATTTGATCGGCATCTGTAACTGTGCTCACTCTCTGAGCAACTAAAATGATGGTTGCATCCTTGGTTACCTTTGCCAGCTCCGCTCTCAATTTTGCATCTGTTTTATAGTCCAGAGCAGAGAAACTGTCATCAAAGAGGTAGATTTCCGGTTTTCTGATCAATGCGCGAGCAATGGACAACCGCTGTTTCTGGCCTCCTGACAGATTCGCCCCTGCCTGCTCGATCATTAAATTGGTTCCCTCTTCTTTTTCTCTTACAAATTCAGCCGCCTGCGAGATGCCGAGCGCTTCCCACATCTCTTCCTCGCTGGCTTCTTCATTGCCGTACCGCAGGTTTTCCGCAACTGTCCCGCTGAATAAAGCAGCTTTTTGCGGTACATAGCCGATCTTCGCCCTCAATTCCTCCTGTGGAATATCTCTTACATCGATGCCGTCTACCAGAACAGAGCCTCTTTCCACATCATAGAATCTCGGAATTAATTTAATAAGGGTTGATTTTCCTGATCCTGTGCTTCCAATGATCGCTGTTGTTTTTCCCTTTTTTGCTGAAAAAGAGATCTGCTGAAGGACCGGTTTTTCCGCACCGGCATATCTGAACGTGACATCCCTGAATTCCACGGTTCCCTGTTTGCCATGCCCTTTTTTCGGATGCTCCGGATCCGTTATATCATTTTCCATTTTCAGCACCTCATTGATCCGGTCCATGGAAGCTTTCGCACGCGGGATCATAATGAATCCGAACGACAGCATAATGAGCGACATGAGTATCATCATGGAGTACTGCAGAAAGGCCATCAGATTTCCAACTTGCATGACTCCCTGGTCAATGCGGACAGCCCCGAACCACACAATCGCTATGCTTGTAAAATTCATGACAATCATCATGACAGGAAAAAGCACAGCCATCATTTTATTCACTTTGATTCCGGTATCGCGGAAATCAAGGTTTGCAGCATCAAAGCGCTCTTTCTCATGATTTTCGTTGTTAAAAGCGCGGATGACCCGCACTCCTGTTAAATTTTCGCGGACAATCAGATTTAATTTATCTGTCTTCTTCTGTAATGAAACAAAAAGCGGAATCGCCTTTCTCGTAATAATGAAAATCAGCAATGCCAAAAGCGGGAGGGCGCCTAGAAAGACCACTGATAAACCAGGCTCTCTTGTGACAGCCATAATGATGCCCCCTATCAGCATCAATGGCGCCCTCGTCATCATCCGCAAAATCATATTCAAAACATCCTGCACCTGCTTTACATCATTTGTTGACCTTGTGATCAAAGAAGCGGTGCCAATTTTATCAAAAGCCTGCAGCGAGAAATTCTCTACGTTGATAAACAGACTGCGCCTAATATCCCTTCCGAAACCGAGGGCGGTTTTCGATGCAAAAAAGGACACCCCGGTCATAAGAATGATGGCTGCCAAGGCGAAAACCAACATAAGGCCGCCGGTTTTCAATATGTAAGGCATATCGCCGTTGACAATGCCGATATCAACAACATTGGCCATTAGCGTCGGGAGGAGCAGCTCAAGCATGATCCCTCCGAGAGTTAACAATACAACGGCAGCGATATGTAAAGAATACGGTTTTATATGCTTAATCATTCAACGGTCACTTCCCGTATTTGTTTGTACTTAATGATAACTTTTATCACACAGAAAAACTACTTTTTTCAAAGGCATTTCTTCGTCAAAAAGTAAAAAACTTGAGGTGTGCGGCCTCAAGTTTTTTGATGGTTGGCGAAAGTGCTAAACAGGCGCTTTCGCTTTTCGAATGTCCAGCTTCGGGCGGCAGCGACTAGCAGACTTCCTCCTCCTAATGTGCTCCTGCGGCGCAGCTTATTCGATGAGGTTAAGCTCACCTCGTCGCAAAGCTGCACGATGTTAACTCAATGAAGTATCACACGAAGCCATCCCAAGTAGTAGCTTTCCTACGATAAGTCGACATCGGCTCGCCTGCGGCATCGCCGTGTCTTCTTTATCTCATCAGGAGTCGTCCAGTCTGTACGTCGCTAAACGCCGCCCTACGCTTTTCTTTGTCCCAGTTTGCCGTGCAAACTATATTTAGTTTACTTACTTTCCCAGTAATCGGCAAGTTGACAATCTTCCTTTTTGATAACTGTCATAGATTGTTCAAAATTTCATCAGGATTTGACATTTTTTCAGGAAAGTCACTTCTCAAACTCCTCTTTCAATTCAATACTGGAGCGCTCCCACATGCCTTCATCATGGCTCTTGAGGAAGTCCGCAAGTACTTTTCGGGACTCGGCGTCCATGTTGTGAACGATCACTTTTCCTTTCATCGCCTTGTCCATATGGTTGACATGCTCCGGCATTGATTTATAGCCACGGCGGGCCGGACGGTTAATCAATAATTCACATGCAGTCACACCTGCATAATAGGGTCCGTCTTCCTTGATATCCACCGCAACCCATATGACCCAATATTTTTTTGCCCCTTCTTCAGGGAATTCGCTGCGGTCTTTTACATATTTGACCCCACGTTCAGTTTTGCTCCTTGCATGCATCGCCTGTTCTTCGATCCATGCCTCCCCTTCTTCCACATCAAGCATGACGGGCGTGATATTTTCCAAACTAAGGGACCCGACTCCGTAACCCTTATGCCCCATGGTCGGATCATCTTTTATAATATTAAATTCCAGCTTTCTCTTTTTTTGTTCCATACAATTTTCCTCCCTTTTTCTCAACCTAAAAACATGACAAATACACTTTGTATGCTATTTACAAAAAATGGGACGACTGTATTCAATATCGGCCTGATTGTATAATGCGATAACGGCGTGATCACCAGTATTAAAAATATGAGCGACCCATACTGCTCATACTGCGTCATTTTTGCCCTAAGTGATGGTGAAACCAAATCCTCTATGATCCGGTAGCCGTCAAGAGGCGGTACAGGCAGCAGGTTAAAAACGAATAGCAGCACATTCATCCATACAAATAAATTGAAAAACTGAGTGACAAAGATCGGCAGCTGTCCCGCAACACCTGTAACCATCAATATGAACAAAATGGCCGTCCCCAAAACCGCCAGAGCAAAATTGCTGATCGGTCCCATCAACGAAACGAAGATCCCCGCAAGCCGGGGATTTTTGAAATGATAACGGTTCACAGGGACCGGCCTTGCCCAGCCGAATCCAGCGATAAAAATCAAAAGTGTTCCGATCGGATCCAAATGATGGATCGGATTCAAGGTAAGCCTGCCCTGATCCTTTGCCGTCGGATCACCGAATTTATATGCCGTAAAAGCATGCGCAAATTCATGCACCGTGAATGCAATTAGCAGTACTGCCGCTACAAGCGGAATTTGTTCCAAAGGGAACGCGAGAAACCTCTCCACATATCCAGCCCCTTTATATTCTTGTCTTTTGATCCATTATACAAAATTATTGCCCGCTCCTCATTTTATGAATCTGCATCTTGCCCCTCTTTTAAAAAAGGAATACAATTTTCATGTACGAAATAGACAAAGGAGGAACCATACATGCCAATTGTAACAGTAAAAATGTTTGAAGGGCGTACGGACGGCCAGAAGAAAGCGCTTGTAGAAAAGGTGACGGATGCTGTTGTTGAAACAACAGGCGCCTCAAAAGAAGCTGTAACCATTGTCATTGAAGAAATGACGAAAAATCATTATGCCGTTGCCGGCAAAAGGGCCTGCGACGAATAAAGAAAAGCGGAAGCGCCCGTTCAGCGACGTACAAACTGGAGCACTCCGCAATAAGATAAAGGAAACACGGCGAGGTACGAGCCGATGTTGACTTATCGATTGGAGGAGGGCGAAGTTTGCTAGTCGCTGGGCGCTGGAGCTAGACAATAAAAAATCCGGAAAAGACAGCCTGTCCGCAGTTAATGCGAAAAAGCTGTCTTTTTCCCGACTTTAACAGCTAGAAAGCCAAAAACTCCTCGAAAACAGCGATATTATAGTGTTTTCG
>NZ_VEKZ01000039.1:0-35836 GCF_007681465.1 Siminovitchia fortis | reverse complement strand
CTAGTCGATAGGCGCTGGAGCTAGACAACAAATGGCTTTGTTCAAAATTTTAAAGCTAAAAAAATCTTGTGCTTTCTTACTCCGTTAAAAGAAGACAAGGATCCCGCTGCAGGATCCTTGTCTTTCTATTGATTCACCGGCTCTATAAACACATCCATAATCCCGCCGCAAATACCGCCATCCTCATACATCAAGCCTTCCGTCAAATCGACCTGATGCTGGAGGGGAATCCCCTTTTCCATGACGGCAAAGGCTTTTTCAATCACTTCACCCTCACCGCAGCCGCCTCCGATCGTTCCAAATATTTTGCCGTCCGGATAAATGAGCATCTTTGCGCCAGTCTCCCTCGGCGTCGACCCCTTTGTGCGAATAATTGTTGCGACAGCTGCCCGGATCCCATTTTCCCGAATGGACATGACTTTTTCGAAAAATTCAAGAGTGCTCATTTCTTTACTCTCTCCCTAAACTTCAATTGCGAGTAGCTTGGAATTTTCTCCTTCAATGAATTTCCGCTTTTTCCGTTTTTCACTTTTAAAATTTCAGCCATGATGCTGACAGCAATTTCTGCAGGCGTCTGTCCGCCAATGTCCAGGCCCACCGGAGAATAAATATTGGTAAAATTGTGATCGGAAAATTCATCTTTCAATTGTTCGAAAACCCCGGATATCCGGCGCCTGCTCCCAATCATTCCGATATATGCCGTCCGCTGTTCCTGTTCAATAGCCTCTTCCCTCCTTAAAAGTTCCTGCAGACTGACAACATCGAACTTATGCCCCCTCGTAAGCAACACAATAAAGGTATTAGGATTGACAGGGAGGTTTTGGAAAAATTCGACATATGAAGTGCAGACAACTTCATCTGCTGTGGGGAATCGCCCCCTGTTTGCAAACTCGGGGCGGTCATCTATGACCGTAACATGAAAGCCCGCCATTTTCCCGATCTCTGCCACAGGCTCAGATACATGGCCGGCACCCGCCACGATCAGACGCGGGGGGACCGGAAACACCTCCATATAACATTCAATCTGACAATCCCCATATTCAAATTGAATAGCCTTTGTGACCCCTTTTTTAAAAAACGGCAAAACTTGATCAAAAACCACTGTTTGAAGCCCTTTAGACAGGACTGCGTCGCCAGAAAGGATGCCGTCTTCCTGCATGAGAATCTTTGAGCCAATCAGCGATTCGTCGGAATGCTTCGTTATTGTAACAAGGGCGGCATCATCCCGGCGTTCCTTGATAGCCTTCAAAAGCTGCTCATACATTTGTTTGCTCATCAATATGCATCACCCCGAAACAAGTTCATGTGACTTTGACTCCTGAATCGCCTGAAAAATTTGTTCCGGTTTGGCCGGCAGCTTTTTGATTCTGACGCCTACTGCATCATGAATGGCATTCAAAATCGCGGGAATGATCGGAATCATGACAACCTCTGCAATACCCTTGGCTCCAAATGGGCCGGATGACTCCATTGATTCCACCGGAATCGTTTCAATCACAGGGGTTTCCCGGATGGTCGGGATGATATAATCTGTCAGGTTTCTCGTTTGGTGATAACCATCCTTCATGATGACGTCTTCATACAAAGTGTAGCCAATCCCCATAATGGCTCCGCCTTCCGCCTGCCCTTCCAAACCTTGGGGATTCAACACCTTTCCCACATCAGGAATGGCGACGACTTTCAAAACGTCCGTTTCACCCGTCAAAGTATCCACTTCAACCATCACGACATGGGTCATATAACCGTATAAATGATGCGGCGCCCCTCCGGAATTTTTCAATTCCTTCTTTTCACGCGGAAAATAGAAGTGCCCTTCGACCCGTGTCGATTGATTTTTTTCCCTCAGCGCATCATAAATCTCCCTATAGGAAACGGACCGGCTTTCATTTCCTGCTGCAATCAGTTTATTCTCCACGACTTCGATTTGATCTGAACCTACTCCCAATATTTCTGCTGCCGTTTCGGACATCAGGCTGACCATATTCGGTGCGGCTGTTGCAATGGCGCGGCCTCCGGTATAGGTTGACCGCGATGCCGAAATGGTTCCGCTGTCCAACGTTTCCTTCGTATCGCCTTGGATGACCACGATATTGCCGATATCACATTTTAAGCACTCGGCTGCCACTTGGGCATATACCGTTCCATTGCCGGTCCCGATTTCTTCAATGGCCAAGCCGACTTTGAATCTCCCATCTTCCAACAACTCAATCGAGGCTGCCCCGTAATCCGGAGTCCGAAGTCCCATTCCGACTGCGTGAAAGGAAGTCGCAAGAGCCACCCCGCGTTTTTTCCACGGTTCGCTTGCCTGTGATTTATAAAGGTCCCGATTAGCCCAAAGATCACACTCTTTTGCCTTCTCCAAGGTTTCTATGGTGCCGACACTTGATTTGACGACATGACCCAGACTGGATACTTCCCCCTGGCGATAGGCATTTTTCTTTCTGATTTCAATCGGATCAAGCCCCGTTTTTTCCGCCAGCATGTCAATATGCGTCTCGATTCCGACGCAGACCTGATTGACCCCGAATCCACGAAAGGCACCCGCTATGCCGTTATTCGTATAAACGCAAAAACCTTCCATATCGACATTCGGGATTTTATATGGTCCCGCGGCATGCTCTATGGCCAATGCTATAACGGCTCCGCCAAGTGAAGCGTACGCCCCTGTATCACCTACCGCACGAACTTTATGGGCCACGATAGTTCCGTCTTTTTTCGCCCCGGTTTTCACCGTGACTTTAAATGGATGGCGCTTAATGCCGGCCACAACCGATTCTTCACGCGACAAATGAAGTTTCACCGGCCTTCCGTCCGTATTTAAAGCCAGCAATGCCAAATAAATTTGGACGGTGATTTCGTCTTTTCCGCCGAAGCCCCCGCCATTCGGGCTGGAATGGATGTGAATGCGCTCAGGGTTGAGAGCAAGGGCCCGGGCGATTTGAAGCTTATCGCGATGGCCATATTGGCCGGGGCATTGAATCGTCAGGGAGCCGTCCTCTTCAACTTTCCCCCATCCGCCTTCCGTTTCAAGGAATGCATGCATTTGCCGCGGTGAATAAAATGTATTTTCAAAGATGAAGTCTGCCTCTTCAAACCCTTTGTCGATATCACCGTTTTTGATCACCACATGGCTATGGATATTTCCGTCGGGATGAAGCTGCGGAGTTCCCTGGACCATGGCGCTTTCAGGATCGGTCACGGCTTCCAAAGGTTCATAATCGACTTCAATCAGGCCAATCGCTTCTTCTGCGGCTTCAAGGGTTTCCGCTGCGACAAGGGCAACGGCATCCCCTGTACATCTGACGATATCTTCACATAGTACGGGCTGATCAGGCGTGACGATTCCGAATCCGTTAAAGCCGGGTACATCTTCATGTGTTAAAACACAGATTACCCCAGGATGTCCCTCAGCTTTCGATGTATCGATGGACTTTATTTTTGCAAACGGATATCTGGAACGGAGGACTTTACCCCAAACCATATTGGGGTAATGGTAATCTGTCATATATTTTTGTTCTCCGGTCACTTTTTCAGGGCCGTCAATTCTTTTGACCGGTTTGCCGACCCATTTCAGTTTTTTATCTGTGCCGGATTTTTTGATTTCCTCCATTTGTCGGCTCATTTCTCATCCCACCTTTTCATCAACCGATATAATCCTCTTGCCAATAAAGCGCTCGTCATGCTTCTTCTGTATTTCGCCGTTGCCCTTCCATCCGTGATCGGCATGACTTCCTTCCAGGCAATATCCGCTATATCCCTGATTGTGTTGTCATAGAGAGGGCCCAGGCTGAGCATCCTTTCACATTTGGCTGCCCGGATGATTGTAGGCCCTGCCGAACCAAAGGCGATTTTTCCCTCAAGGCACTCGCGCGGCCCTTCGCCCATTTTCAAAGAGATGGCCACATTGACGATCGAAATGGACTGCGCTTTTCTAGGGCCCAGCTTTTCAAATATGCCAATTTCATTTTCCGCCTGAGGGCGGATGATGATGTTCGTAATCATTTCTCCCGGCTGCAGAACAGTATTTCCGGGTCCATTAAAAAACTCTGTAATTGGGACAATCCTCTTACTATGAAGGGAGCTAAGCTCAATTTGGGCATCAAGCACAAACAGGGGAGGAATCGTATCGCCTGCCGGCGATGCTGTTCCCAGGTTTCCTCCAATTGTCCCCATATTCTGAATCTGGATCCCGCCCACTTCGTTTGAAGCGGATGCCAGTACATCGGCTTTTTCCCATAGAAGCGCTGAACGGATGATATCTGTATGTGTCGTCAGCGGCCCGATATGGATCCCGTCGCTCTCTTCGCGAATGTACCGAAGGGAGTCCATTCCCTTTATATTGATCCAGGTTTCGGGCCTCCCAATGCCGTCTTTCATCCGCACAACGGCATCCGTTCCGCCGGCTAAGAGGCGCACCCTTTTCTCCTTATCACTTAAAAAATACAGGCATTCTTTCACTGATTTTGGTGTGACCACATCAATCTCGGATACTTTCATTTGAAGCCTCCTGTCGCTTGTAAAATATTCTTCCGGTTTATTGAAATTGAAAAGAACGGATGGGTCATTCACATCCAGGTAAGCAGTTTGCTGTTGAAACTTGCTGATTACACCTCTGAGTCCCAGTGTCTCTTCATTAATAAGCAGCAGATCATTCTTAATGGATTCATGAAACAAAATAGGGTGCCCCCGCTTATTTTTGTATATCGGAATGACAGCTGCTGCCCCGGTTTCTTTCAGATGCTTTATCATTTTATTCAAAACGCCTGCAGGGACAGGCTGATCTACGGCAGAAATAAAAATCCCCTCCGCCTCTTCTTGAAGGCTGGAAATTCCCTTTCTGATGGATGAACTTTTTCCCTGCTCATATTTTTCGTTTATGACTGTTTTTACATGAAAAGCTGATATGATGTTTTGAAGCCTTTCCGCCTGGTAACCAAGGATCACGATTATTTCATCAGTACCCGCTTTTTTCATCTGCTCAATCTGGTATTGGATCAGGGTTCTCCCTTCCCATGGAAGCAGTGCTTTTAACTGTCCCATGCGGCTGGACATGCCGGCTGCAAGCAGGATGCCCGCAGTTTTGAATTCATTCAATTGGGAATTTCCTTCAATGACTGTTTCTTTGCAGCGGTCTGTACGGCTTTTATGATCTTCGTATATCCGGTGCACCGGCAAAGGTTTCCGCTTAATGCCTTCATGACTTCATCTACTGCCGGAACATGATCGATGCTGTCCAAAAACGACCTGGCCATGACAATGAATCCCGGTGTGCAGTACCCGCATTGCGTGGCTCCTTCGTCGCAGAAAGCCTGTTGGATCGGATCCATGCTTGTTGTTTGCCCAATTCCCTCAACGGTGACAACGCTTTCATTTTCTACTTGACCCGCCAGTATAAGACATGAGCAGACGGCTTCACCATTTACAAGGACAGTACATGAACCGCACTCTCCCTTTCCGCAGCATTCCTTGCTGCCGGTCAATTGCAGTTCATCACGCAATACGTCAAGCAGCGGCAGGCTGGGCGGGCAGGTGACAGACGTTTCCTGTCCGTTGACCTCAAATTTGATTGTTTTCAAGAGATCGACCTCCATACGTTTTTTGTATAGGGCCATTTTGCATCGCAAGAAGTCCTGTTGCGGGGATTTACATGAAGGAACCTGAAGTGAAGTTTACTGGAAGCAGAAAATAAAAAAAGCTACAAAAAGGAGCCTTCCAAAATAAGAAAGCGCCTTTTCGTAGCTAAGGTTTACGGTTCCCTGTAGAAACCCCCGCACCGAACAGCGGGGTTATACGAAAATGGCCTATGTAAAAAGTATGCCTGAACTTGATGATTTCGCCTTAATTATATATGCACCGCAATTGCATGTCAATACGTAATTTTCTAAATAAAATAATTTCCAATAAAAATGTGACCGCCCCAGTCTGTTTGGGTAGTCTCATATATCTTGCTTTCTCCCATGGAATTTCTGTTTATTTCTTTTCGGTTCTTACTACAAGCACATCGCACTTGGCATGGCGTGTAATATGTTCGGATATACTTCCAAGAAACATTCTTTCTACCGCATTGATCCCTGTCGCTCCACAGATGATCAAGTCTGCATTGACCTTTTTTGCAGCTTGTTTTGTAATGACTGTTTTTGGTGATCCTTCCTCAACAATTGTCTCCACTTTTTCAAGACCTTGTTCCTTCGCCTGCTGAGCGTAGCGATCCAGAAGCTCTTGGGCCTGACTTATGGCCTTCTTTTTAAAATTCATATCGTACATTTCAATTCCGCGGTAATGGCTCGTGTCCACCACATGAACAAGGTTCAACGCGGCGTTGTTCCACTCGCCGCCTCAATCCCTTTCCTGAAAGCCCATTCCGCAGGCTCAGAGCCGTCGACTGCAACAAGGATGTGTTGATAAGATAAGTCCATATGTATACCCCCTCTTTTATTTGTTATATCTCTATTAAACTATTTTATTGGAGCGAAATCCAGGAAATCCAGAAATATATGGAAAAAGAGGTATTGGGAGAATGGGGCTGTCCGAAAAGTGGAAATCCCCTAATACTCAATAATTTAAAATTGATATATCAAGGTTTTTAGAACATGAAAAGGGTGTCCAAAAGTTAAAAAATGACTTTCAGGACAGCCCCATTCAGCCGGCAGGTTTTTTTAATTCAATTCAGTTTCTTCCGTAAAATTTCTCTTTTATTTACAATTTTAATAAGCATGAGTCTTTTCGTTTAAAAAAAGAAATACGAATTTAATATTACCAACAACTGGCGATCAATTAATAATCCCGTGCCGAACGATTTCCACATTAAATCTGACTTCAATCGGAATTTCAGGGTAAACTTTTTTCCAATCGATTTTTTCCCACGTGGAATGGTGATACGCTTTCACTCTCTCGCCCAGACCCAATGAATCATTATTGGCCTCTTGTATTTTCGCCAAAGTTTTTTTCGCCAATTTATTTAACCGGTTTTCTATACGTTTGGCCAGGGCTTTCACTTCTTTTTCCTTATTTAAATGATCTATTGGATATTCATCAACCTCCACCTCGAGATGCACGTTTACCTTGGCGTCTATATGGCCTTTATTTGCATTTACCTTTACTTTTCTTTTGTTGTGCCGTACGGCGATATTCACAAAGTTCTTATCGTGCTTTTTTTGATCGTTTCTTACCTTTAAGTTTAATATTATGCCCTTTGTGTTTTGATCCGATAGAATCAGAAACATGCTCGTCTCCTTAATATTCAATTTTCCTGTCACTCGATCACCATTGAATAATGCCAAACCTTCCACTTTCGGTACGTTTTTTTCCCGCTGTAAACTAATATAAGGCAACACAAGATCTTTACCTTTTGATAAAATAATTGGACAAGCGGTTTGCACATTTTCATTTTTGGTAATTCCCTGTTCTTCTGCACTGTCAAGAAGCTCTGAATAAACATCACTGACAAGCATGGAATCATCCGTCTTGACAGATAATGCATCCTTTGCTTTTCCGTCAAAGACAGCCATTTTGGCAATTAATGGACCTCTCAAGTCCCGATAGATGGAATCCAAAGTTGAAAAAATGCCTTGGGAAGCCATTCTTTCCCCCAAAAGAATGACCTTTGTTTTAGACCTGTCAAATTTTTCGGAAATGCTCTGGTCCAATTTATTTTCAGCATCTTTGACTGTATCCCCGGTCGTCGATAACACTTTACTTTCATTCGAAGTTGTATTTTGCTGAGACACACCACTATTGTTTTTTGGTAAGGTAACTGTCTTGATTAACTTTTCGTCATTGCCCTTGTCATATCCAATGGCCAATACCAGACTGTGGTCCTTTAATAAGCGCTGATCCCAGCATCCGGCAAGAATGATCGCCAATATGGCTGCCCAAATAAAGGTTAATCGATGAATCATCCGCTGTTCCCCCGCTCCTTCTTGTTGAAAATAATGGATATAAGTAAAAATAAAATCGGCAAGCCCAAAGCGAAAGGAAAAACAATAAATTTATTATAAATCCTGGATATGGATACTACCTCATAATTCCCGTTAAAAATCACCGCCAACAAAAAGCATAGGCATGCAGTAATGATGACGTAATTTTTGATTTTATTTGAATTCATGACATTTGATAGGCCCAAGGATGAGGCATATATCGTATTCATAAATGCAGAGGCCACCAGGACAATCCACATGGACGTAAAGAGCAAATCCGGCCTTTCAATGATTCTGAAAGAGAATGCCTTGACTAAATATAAAACCGGTTCAGGTACTAGCTTAAATTCTTCCGGACTAAAGAAGAGCAAACACGTCAAGACCAAAAACGAATAAAAAAGTGTGATAAAGATATTGGCAATCGTTGCTGCTTTTATCACGCCCTTTTTACCCGATTGAACAAAAGGATGGATGACCAGCAATAACTCGAATCCCTGAAATGCATATAGACCCTCTCCCGTTCCTTGTATCACCGGCAGGACGCCATTGGTTCCGACAGGCAAAATAAATGTAAGGTTTGCATCTTTTAAGGCGTAAGCGGCCAATCCGATAAATCCGATTAAAACAACGGAGGAAAGAACAAAGAAACGAGCCATGAGTTGCAGATCATCTTTTACAATGTAAACTGCTGTAAGCGCCATAAGGACAAGTATTAACCATGCGGGTGTCTGTGGCATCATCCAAGCTTTGAGGATATAAACAAATTTTGCTAGGATATGGCCTCCAATGGCAATAAAATACATACTATATAAGATGACGATCATTTTTCCGATCCATTTTCCAAAGAGAGATTGGACAATCCCATACAAATGGCTTGATGGAAAACGCATCATTAATGCGCCGAATAAAAAGATCGCCATTTGAATGATGACTCCCGTTAGCAAGACAGACATCCAACTGTCTCCCTTTGCTGTCATAAAAACATCGAAAGGTAAAGTAATAACACCTACTCCTACCTGGCTGTGAATTAATAAAAAGATCAACTGAAACTGAGTTATTTCCTTTTTAGCGATCATTCTTTCCCCATTCCCTTGATGCCTTCTGTCTAACCGGCTTTTGGGCTTGTACATCTTTTGGACGGCGGTTCAGCGTCCAGATTGGAAAACGGACAATGGCATCCTTTAACTCTTTTACATGAAGGGGGGCCAAAGGCGCAATATATGGCGACCCAAAGGAGTCCAATTTACACATATGGATGATGATGATCATGAGAGCAAATACAATACCCACAAACCCGAGAGTCGCTGCTCCAATCATGACTGGCAGCGATAAGACCCGGACTGTGTTTCCCATTTCATAAGATGGTAAACAAAATGACATGATTGCTGTCAAGGCAATGACAATGACCATCATGTTTGACACCAGGCCCGCATTGACGACTGCATCACCGATAATAAGGCCACCGACAATGCCGATCGTCTCGCCGATTGGCGAAGGGAGCCTGATTCCTGCTTCCCGTATTAATTCAATGGTGATCGCCATGACGAGCGCTTCAAAAAATGGCGGAAATGGAATATTTTCGATCGAACTTTTAACAAGCGTCACCAGATCATATGGAATGATTTCAAAATGAAAGCCGACAACAGCGATGTATGTGGGCGGAAGCAGGAGGGACCCCCAAAAGCTTAATAATCTCAGTAAACGAAAAACGGATCCGGTGTATAATCTGATATTGTAATCATCAGGCGTTTGAAAGAAGGAAAAAAACGTGACGGGCACAACCGATAAATCGGACGATCCTTCGCTCATAATCGCCACCCTTCCCTCCATTAAATGAGCCTCCGCCCGATCTGGTCTTTCAGTAAAGAGAATTTGCTGGAACGGGGAAAACGGATGATCTTCTATGCATTCCTCAATATATCCCGGACTGAAAATCATATCGGTTGAAATCGATTCTATCCGCTTTTGAACTTCCTCAACGACCGACGGATTTGCAAGCCCGCTCATAAAAATAATCGCTACGTTTGTATTTGTTTCCCTGCCCAATTTAATGTATTTGATCGTCAGCCGGGGGTTTTTCACACGTTCCCTGAGCAGATTGATATTGACGTCCAGTTTTTCCACAAATCCTTCGTGGGATCCGCGAACCACTTTTTCATTATCGGGTTCCTCCGGTGTCCGGACATTTACTTGGAATGTATTGAATAAAAAAACATCGGGTGCACCCTCGAAAAAAAGTGCACAGTTTCCTGTTAACAACGCAGATACCACTTCGTTTAACCTGGTTGATATATTGGACTCTGTACTGGTGATCAAATCCTTGATACTCTTTCCTTTTTCCGCTTCTGCCAACGGAACCAGAAAACTTCGCTGGATTTCCTTCTCATCAGCCATTGTCTCCAGATAAATGAGCTTTCCGTGCTGTTCGTGAAAAGTGACATCCCGCATTTTCAAATCATCCGTATTGTAGAAAGCATCACAAATATATTTAATATTATCCTCAATAGATGGAAAAAGCTTTTGAGGATCCTCTTCCTTATTATGGTTATGAGACGTTATTAACGGCTTTCCTTTCCTTTTCTTAAAAAAAGACATAGAACCTGCTCAACTCGTCTCCTGTAATTTTTCTATAAGTATTTACAGTTGTTGCCTGTTCTATTCAATTCTGCGCAGTGGACCATTATAAAAAAGCAAAAGCTCCCGGCGGGATTTTCCGTTTTCCGCCGAGAGCTCAAAATAAGAAAAGCGAAAGCGCCTTGATTAGCGTGGGCAAACAAGACGATTCCCGAGGAGGCAGTTCGTAAGCGAACAGGGAAGCGGCTTGATCCTTACGGGGCTATGCGCTGGAGCCGGACAGTCATTCTTGAAAGCTTCTTATCTTTTAAAAAAAGCCCATGTGACTCTTTTACAGTTAATATGTTAATCATCTTCTTTGTTTGGCGGCACTTCAATAGCACCCTCACCAATCTCCGGTTCTGCCGGACTGTCGTTCCACGCGGGATGGTCTCCTATGTTTTGATCTGATTCAATTACTTTTTCCTGATTGTCGGCTGGATGCTCAATTAAAGCAGTTTCCTGAGCAGGGCTGCACGCTGCAAGCAGCAGAATTGAAAAAGCAGTTAGTCCCCGCTTCCATGATGAATTCAATGTTAATACCTCCTGGAGCTCTGGTTTCTTTCCGAACCCATTATAGCAACCGGGAGTATAGCAAAATTCATTTTCATCTGATCTTAATAAGGATGTACCTTTACATTAAAAAAAGAAATACGAATTTAATGTTTCAAACAACTGGGGACTTGGAAGTAAACTCCATACGCTTGAAATAAGAAAAGCGCAAGCGCCTTGCCCATCGACGTACAGACTGGAGTGCCTCCGACGAGATAAAGGAAACACGGCGAGGAACGAGCCGATGTTGACTTATCGTAGGAGGAGGTGCGAAGTCTGCTAGTCGATAGGCGCTGGAGCTAGACAACAAATGGCTTTGTTCAAAATTTTAAAGCTAAAAAATCTTATACTTTACTCAATAAAAAAGGACGGAGAAACAAGTGTTTCTCTCCGTCCGTTCTGTTTAATAAAGCGTCATATACTGTTCCCGCTCCCAAGGGTGTACCTGTGTTCTGAACATCTCCCATTCAATATCCTTCGTTTCGATAAAGTTTTCAAAGATATGGTGTCCTAAAGCTTCTTTGATTACTTCGTCGGCTTTCAATTCCACGAGCGCTTCTTCAAGGTTATGCGGCAAATCAACTACGCCTTCTTCCTCACGTTCGTGTTTGTTCATAATATAAATGTTGCGGTCAACCGCATGCGGCGGTGTCAGTTGGTCTTTGATCCCGCTCAAACCAGCTTTTAAGAGCGCAGCCATTGCCAAATAGGGGTTTGCTGTCGGATCCACACTTCGAAGCTCGATCCGCGTACTTTGGCCCCTTGATGAAGGCACCCTGACAAGCGGGCTGCGGTTTTGGGCAGACCATGCAATATAACAAGGGGCTTCATATCCCGGAACAAGCCGTTTATACGAGTTGATTGTCGGGTTAGTGACCGCAGTGAATCCCGGGGCATGCTTAATAATACCGGCCATAAACTGGAAGGCTGTCTCGCTCAATTCCAGCTCCCCGTTTGTATCATAAAAGGCATTTTTGCCATTTTTGAACAATGACATATTAAAATGCATACCGGAACCGGCCACACCGAACAGCGGCTTAGGCATAAATGTGGCATGCAGCCCATGCTTCCGTGCAATGGTTTTGACAACAAGCTTAAATGTCTGGATATTGTCGCACGCTGTTACAGCATCCGCATATTTAAAGTCGATTTCATGCTGGCCCGGCGCTTCCTCATGGTGGGAGGCCTCGATTTCAAATCCCATTTCTTCCAACTCGAGCACAATATCTCTGCGGCAGTTTTCTCCAAGGTCCGTAGGGGCCAGGTCAAAATAACCGCCATTGTCATTCAGCTCAAGAGTCGGAGCACCTTTTTCATCCAACTTGAATAAAAAGAACTCTGGTTCAGGGCCCAGATTGAATTCTGTGAAGCCGTATTGCTCCATTTCTTTTAAAACCCGTTTCAAATTGCTTCTTGGGTCACCCAAGAACGGCTCTCCAGATTTATGGTAGACATCGCAAATCATTCTGGCCACTTTCCCTTTTCCGGCAGTCCATGGGAAAATGACCCACGTATCCAGATCCGGGACCAAATACATATCAGACTCTTCAATCCGTACAAACCCCTCGATTGAAGATCCGTCGAACATCATCTTGTTATCGAGTGCCTTTTCCAATTGACTGATCGGGATCTCCACATTTTTGACCGTTCCTACGATATCCGTGAATTGCAGTCTTACAAACTTCACGTTTTGCTCTTCAGCAAGCTGTGTAATACTTTCTTTCGTAAATATTCCCATCGAACTAAAATTCCTCCCGTGTGAAGCAGAATGACTCTGCAGCAAACAATCTCTGCGAGAAAAATATTACTTTAGTAATATAATTCCTGCGTTTTTTCCTGTCAAGATTTATTTTAAAAAGACAGCAGTAAAATGCTGTCATTCTTATGTATACACTTAATTGACATGAATCAAACCTTTTTCCATTAAACGATCTACTGCAGATACAATGGCAATTTTTACATGGGCGTATGTCAGTCCGCCCTGTACATAGGCGGAATATGGGGGCCTGATGGGACCGTCAGCAGACAATTCAATGCTTGAACCCTGAATAAAAGCTCCTGCAGCCATGATGACTTGGTCGTTATACCCCGGCATTTCGCTAGGAAAAGGCATAACGTATGAATCAACTGGTGAGGCTGCCTGGATTGCCTGGCAGAACTCTATCATCATGTCAGCATTTGTAAATTGAACCGCTTGAATCAGGTCAGTCCGGAAATCATCCCATTTTGGCGTAGTTTGAAGTCCGAGCAATTCCAAAAAGGCTGAAGTGAATACAGCGCCTTTTACTGCCTGGCCTGTCACATGCGGCGCCAAAAAGAATCCTTGGTACATTTCCAAAAGGGTATATAAAGAAGCTCCTGATTCGGCTCCCAGTCCCGGAGAAGTCATCCTGTATGAGCAGGCTTCAACCAGTTTTTCTTTTCCGACAATATAACCGCCGCTTTTCACCAAGCCTCCGCCCGGGTTTTTGATAAGGGAGCCCGCCATTAAGTCAGCGCCAACATTACATGGTTCAAGCGTTTCAACGAATTCACCGTAGCAATTGTCAACGAAAACGATCACCTGTGGATCAATTTCTTTTACAAAGCGGATCATTTCTTCGATTTCTTTGATTGTGAACGAAGGACGGTCATCGTATCCTTTGGACCGCTGAATGCCGATGACTTTCGTATTAGGTTCCATCGCTTGCGATACGGCTTCAAAGTCCACTTTGCCGTTCTCCATGAGCGGTACAGCGTTGTAACTGATTCCGAACTCCTTCAGCGACCCGCTCCCATTTCCACGGATGCCAACCACTTCTTCCAGCGTATCGTATGGTTTTCCCGTAATATATAATAGCTCATCACCAGGGCGCAGTACGCCAAACAGGGATATGGCGATTGCATGGGTTCCTGAAACGATTTGCTGCCGGACAAGGGCGGCTTCTCCGCCAAACACATCTGCATAAATTTTTTCCAGCGTTTCCCGGCCCAAATCATTGTACCCATAACCGGTTGACGGCGTAAAATGGATTTCACCCACTTGATGCTCCTGAAAGCTCCGTAACACTTTATACTGATTTTCTTCAATTACACGATCTATCTTCCGGTGGATTAGGCTTATTTTCTCTTCGGCTTTTTCAATCAAAGGCCGTAATGTCTTTTCATGCTGTAAATACTTATACATCTTGTTTTAGATACCCCTTCATATTTCAAATAATTTTAAAGACCCGGTAACCGGGTGGTTTGGAAGAACATACCCTTTGCATCTATAGGCCTGCTTTTCTTCAAGAAAAATGAGTTCCCTCAAAATGGTTTCACTCTTTAAAACCGAAAGCAGCCGGCCTTCATCAGAAGGTACAATGACATGATAATACTGCATGGATGCAACAGCCATGTCTTCGATTTTCTTCTTTAATTGGTTTCTGTCCGTTTCATTGAACGCACTGATCAACATCGTTTCTCCGGAACTCGGAACGAAATCCGAACGCACCTCGTCCGCTTTATTATATACGATCAGCTGCGGAAGATGTTCCATATCCAGCTCCTTTAACAATTCGTTCACTGTCCGCTCGTGGTTGAAATAGTCCGGATTTGAACTGTCAATAACATGAAGCAGAAGATTCGCTTCATTTACCTCCTCCAAAGTTGAACGGAAAGCGGCAATCAGCGTCGTAGGCAAATCCTGTATGAAGCCGACAGTATCCGTTATCAGCGCAGAATAGCCGCTTGGAAGCACGACTCTTCTCGTCATAGGATCAAGTGTGGCAAAAAGTTTATCTTCCTCAAATGATTCTGCCATCGATAACCGGTTGAACAATGTGGATTTTCCGGCATTTGTGTATCCGACAATCGCAATTTGGAACGTGTTGTTCTTTTTCCGCCTCTTGCGGTACCTTTCGCGGTGTTTGACAATCGTCTGCAGCTGGCTTTTGATATCATCGATCCGCCTTCTGATATGGCGGCGGTCTGTTTCAAGCTGGGTTTCTCCCGGCCCTCTTGTCCCGATTCCGCCTCCAAGCCTTGAAAGAGCTGTCCCCTGGCCCGATAACCTTGGCAATAAATATTGAAGCTGGGCCAGTTCAACCTGCAGAATCCCTTCCTTTGATTTTGCACGCTGGGCAAAAATGTCAAGGATTAAATGAGTGCGGTCCAGGACTCTGCTTGACAGCACGTTCTGCAAATTTCGCAATTGCGTCGGGGTCAGTTCGTCATTAAAAATGACCAAATCCGGTTCCAGTTCTTCTTCAAGCCGATGAAGCTCTTCCAGCTTGCCCTTGCCGATATAAGTGGCAGGGTGCAGGCGTTCCCGCTTTTGTTGAAGCTTTGCTATAACCTCTCCACGGGCAGTGGCAGTCAACGAAGCGAGCTCATCCATGGAATAGCGGAACTTTCGGTCGTTTTCATCCAGCTGGCAGCCGACGAGAATCACTTTTTCTTTCTCTGCTGATTGCACAACATCCCCTGCTTTCTTTGCATTCTTCTCCCATCATAGCAAAAATGGCTAAATTAAAAAAAGAAAAGCCGCCTTAAGGCGGGTAACACTAAGTATTTTCAGTCAGCTTAAAATCATTGCTATGAAGCATCATTAAATCATTCCGGTTGATATGGGGCTCTGTCAAAAGTCTCATCGCCTGCGACCTCACTGCTTTTTCGATTATGTTCCGAATGTATCTCCCGTTGGAAAAGGAAGGCTTGTTTCTCGCCTTCACATATATCAAATGATCCTTTAGTTTTGATCCGGCTTCCCGGCTCAGTTCATATTGCTTTTCTTTTAACATACGGCCGGCTATTTCCATCAGTTCATTCACTGAGTAGTCAGGAAACTCGAACACAAGCGGAAAACGGGACTGGAGTCCGGGATTCAAGCTCAAAAAATAGTCCATTTCCTTTGAATATCCCGCCAATATTAATATGAATGTATGCTGTTTGTCTTCCATATGTTTGAACATTGTTTTGTTTTTTATGTGGGTAGGCATTTTTTTCGACTTGACTATATTGGTTAGGGTTGCTTTCATTACTTCCCCATTTAGTAATAATCTCAATAGTAAAATCTTCGTTTAATATCACTCTCTCGACAAACATTTGTACGATTGTTCTTTTATCCTTCATTTCAAGATTGCCTTTAATAACCTCCTGAAACTTTTTTATATTTTTCTTTATTAATTCGGTTTCATTATATTCTCCCTTTAAAGTTATTAAGTTTGATTTTATGATGTTCAAGTCATATTGAAGGGATTCGGTTTGTCTTTTAATTGGATTAGTCAAGTCATCAAATTGTTTTTCAGTTATTTTCCCTTTCCCGAAAAGGATTGCATAATTAGTTTCTTCTTTTTCTAGTTCAATTAACTTTTTTTGAATTTCATCTTTTTGTTTTTCTAGGGAACTTAACTTGTGTGTATCGCTTAACTCTTTTGTAATTTCTTTAATAACGGTTTCGGGATTATTTATTTTATCGAGTAGCCATTTCCAAACAATTTCATCTACAATGTCTACCCTCCAATTAACTCCTTCACATTTTTTTGCTTTTTTTCCTGTCCCTACAATATACCCTTTAGCCGATTTATTTCTGCACGAATAGTATTTATAAACTCCGCTTTTAACCTTTGATGTTATTCCTGAACCAGCCGATGCACCACATCTCCCACATTTCACTATCCCTTTTAGTAGATATGACTTTGATTTTCTGCCCTTAGCTTTATTTAAGGCATCGATCTTTTTTTGAATTAATAAGAATGTTTCTTCGTCAATCAAAGGGGGGATAGCAATTTTTATCCATTCTTCTCGTGGTTGGGGAACTTGCTTTTTTTCTCCGTCTTTTTGTACTACTTTTGATTTTCCATAATAATAATTACCGGTGTAGCTTTCGTTTCTTAAAATTCTTGTAACCGTTGTCTGATACCAAATATCCCCATTAGGAGCAGGAATACCTTTTCTTGAAAGTTCTTGCGCTATTTGATTACAACTCATGTCTTGATTTAACAGCATGTCAACCATATCTATATAAACCATCGCTTCTTCATCGTTAATTTCAAGCAATTGAATTTTCTTATCATATTTGTATCCATATAGACGTTTAAAACTAGGAAGTTCTCCTTTTCTTGCTTTTTGCACTCTTCCCCTTCTTGAATTAGCTAAAATTTTCGCTTTATTATATTGAGCAATTGACCCTTGAATGTTATACATCAACATTGATTCGGGATTATCAGGATCAACTTCAAATTCAATAAATTCAATATCAATACCCATTGACCAAATTCTTCTTGATATAACACCTTGTAATGTGTTATCACGAGTGAACCTGTCAGGGTGGAGCATAATTAACTTCTTTCCAATTCCTTTTTCTAAGAGATACAGCACATAATTTAATCCAGGTCTATTAGGATCATCGCCCATCCTCCCATCTTCTATTACAACAACTAATTCGTTTTCTTTAAATCCAAACTTAGATAACGCCCTTTGCTTGCACATTTCAATTTGTGACTCAATACTATACCCCTTCTTCGCTTGATCCGCTGTTGATACACGAGCATATATTATCGCATTTATTTTTCCTATTAAATTAAATATTTGTTCTAATGAAAGTTTTTCTTCTCCCTTTAATTGAATCATTATAACACCTCTATAACGTTTTATTTTTTATGTTTATACAAATAAGTATATCCCCTTTTTGGATAAATGCCAGTGGGGATATACTTATTATTTGTTAGTTTCATAATGTATTAATATCTTTCTAACTATATCCTTAAACGCCAAAGAGGATTTTATATCTTCAAGGGAAGTTTGGTTTTTCGGATGCGTAACTTTTATTTTATAATAAGATTTACACTGATTTTCTTTTTTCAGTTCGCCTCCCACCTTTCCTTTTTTACAATGTATGAAGGGATGGTTTGTCCAAATTAATATTTTTAAAAAACAAAAAAAGACCCTTATCCCATTTGGATAAGAGTCCTTAATATTGCCGGATTTAGCATATTCAAAATTTAATGTGATGAAGTTTGGTTACATTGCAATTAAAGTGTTGGTTTTCGCTTTGTCCCCAAAGATAACCACCGCACTTGGAAATGGAGCAGAGTTTTTACTGTCACCGAACTTTAATCTGCCCTTTACAAATCTTATTTCACCTTTCATACAGTAATCATGCCACCATTTTGTATCTGTTCTAGCCGGTAATAAACAAACAACTGTAGCCCCTTTTAAAGAAGATTCATAGGCTTTCTTAACCCAATCCCCAATTACACGACCGTAAGGAGGATTCATCCAACACATTCCTTTCCATTCCTGCTGTAAGCCATCCTCTTCTGGACTGTAATACTTACTACATTTTGCATTATCTTCTGTTGCACATACATCTAACTCAAAATTGAATTCCGCATTCAATTTATCAAAGAAATCTTGTGGAGTAGCCCACATATCTGTATTTGACGTAAATAAACCATTATTAATTGCCATCTATCAATACAACCTTTCTTTGATTTAAGGCAAAAAAATAAAGAACTTCTATATAAAAGAAGCTCTTTACCGATCTAAATAGATTTCATTTTTCGCTTTCTGTGCCGAAACGCTCGTATTTTTTATTACTTGCTGTTGTAAACTTTCATGAACATTCCCCATGCCTTCTACTATCCATAATTTCCATGACTTTTCATCCATTTCCTGATCGCCATACACATCGTGAACCAACTCTTGATAAGATTTTTCTATTACATATTTTGCTTCCTTAGCTTCAAGTAATTCCAAAGAATCACCAATATCTATAGCAAGATTTTTTACACCATCCCTCCCCTTATATCTTTCAATAGCTTCATTCTGTAGTAAACGGTTCTTTAAATTTGATAAAAATTTTTTGGATAATTCCATACAAATATCACCTCATGTAAAAATTACAGAGGGTTAAAATTAATTTCATGCTGTGTTTTAAGTGGAATCCCCATCTAAAACAACTATCCCTTTTTAAAAGATTGATAGCAAATAAAGCATCTTCTTGTTAAGTTCACATTTATACGCCCTTCCATATTAACGTTCAAGATTTTTGAATAATTTCGCATTCTTTGTATTCACTAATTGTTTTTTCTTATTTTTAATCCATTTTTCCTGTGTTTTCTCATCCAGTTTTTCTCCATTGGGAGAGTAAGGATTAGTTGTAATGACAGAAACATCCCTTAAAGCCAATTTCTGAACTTCCTCATTACTCACATTGCCATACTTTTCTTGCTCTTTTCTCCAAAACTTTAGACAATCGTTATAAAAAGAAGTCATTATTTCCCAAGTTTTTTCATCATGTTCTTCATTTGCAAGTTCAGAAAAATTTCGATTCCGATCATTTCCTAAACTCGTCAATTCTTTTACCATGGGATAATTTACATCTACTTCCTTACCACTCCGTTTCTTCAACTCACGTATTCCTTGCCCTAAATCCATATCATACTTACCGTTGTAAAAATTCTCGAATGAACTATTTTTTTCACCTGTATAATAAGATGACCATGATATATAAGAGCGATCAGAATCTCTTTGACATAAAACATGTAAGTTTTTTTCTTCATCAAACTGATAAGCAATAACTCGAACATTTAACTCTTCTGTCTTTTCTGCAAATAGTGCATCAATTTTGTCCAAATAAAAACTTATTTTGATCAAAAATATAATTATACGCTTCTTTTTCTGTGTCGAAAATTTCATGAATCCCATCCATGTCTTTTCGTTGCCATGTACTAATGAAGAAGTCCCTATCTAACACTGCATATTTTAAATTTGGCTTTTCCCCAGTATGATATTCTGCTCGGTCTTTTTCGCGAAAATGATAAAGAGCATTTTCGGTTTCCCACATTGGTGCGATTCGCATATTATTATCAACCCCTTCTATATTAAAAAAGACAATCCTAACGTGAGGACTGCCTAGCGTTCTAATTCAAAAGATGAATTTTTTGATTTTGTCGCTTCCAACCTTTGCTTTGTTTTTTCAACCAAATTATAGTCGTTTACGTATAAGGCATCTAAACCTTTCCCCCATAGGCTATTCGTAATTTTAATAGCATCTTGACGATCTTCGTGTAATGAAAAAATGATTTTATTATTATTTGGTGAATAAAAAGTTTCTTCCTTTATTTCTATCCCCATATCTTTCAATTCTTGCAATACCATTTTTTCTGTGTCCTTTAACCGCATAAATTGTTTTTTTGTTTTTAACTTAGGCGCATCAGGATGAACAGTCGAGAAAGCCCCATTGTTGGTAGCATGTTTGTAATAATAATCGTCTTGATACTTGTCATACGCTTTATTTGTTAATTTTCTTGCGTCTATTTCAACAACATACACCATATACACACCCTTCCATGAAAAAAGACCTCTACAGAAGAAAATAGAAGTCTTATCACACTAATTCAGTTTGCTTTTTATTAATAGACTTAAACAATCTAAATTTAAGATTAGAATAAAGAATACCGTATTTTTACCGTTCCCTATCCACTGCCCTTTTCTTTTCTTTGTCTTGCTGGTAAGCTAACAATTTTTCATGTGATTCAACAAGCTTTTCTAAGTCTTTTCTGCTAACCGTGATAGTGGCTTGCTCGCTACTCATTAGTTCTAAATCCTCTTTCAAATTTTGCAAGTAGTTTCGCATAAATCTTTACCTCCTGAACAAAATAAAAAAAAGAACCCCTAGACGGTTCTTTTTACTAGAAGCCCCTTATCGTTCCATTTCCTGCATAACTTTTTTTCTGTTCCTATTCACCCAATTTCCTTTTTCTTTTTTCTCCGTTTTTAACAAATCGTTCTTTACTTCATTTTCCGATGTTTCCCACGCTTCCCACAATTCATGGGCTAAATTCTTTTCTTCTATCACTTCTCTTTCATATGTTTTTTTATATTCTATATATTTTTTAAACGTTTCTTCATCAACTGACTTTAAGTAATTCAAAAACTTTTCATTTTCCCATTCTGCAATATTAGATAATAGTCCATAGTTTTCTTGAATGACCAATGCTTCCTGATAGGGATCTACCTTTTCATGTTCTCTCTTATTTTCCATCTCTTTCCCCCTTTCCTTAACTATTTCTTCTTCGATGATGGAAATGAACTCATGTGCTGTCTCCCTTACTTCTTTTAACAACTTCTCCTGTTCTTTTAATTTTTTCCCTTCTGTCCAATGATGCAAATACGGTAATGAGTATTCGCTAGTATCCAACCCAAAGTAACTAGACACTGTATAAGCAACCATTTCAGCCTGAAATTCTTTTTCTTGCGCACTATATTGATCATATGTTTCTTCGGTATGCAATACGGCATGTGCTAACTCATGAACCAATGTCTTTACATTCTGCAACTCCGTATTACGTGGGTTAAGCGCAACTTCTTTACGTAAGGTATAACTAACTCCTTTTGCACTTCCTAATTCAGAGTAAGGCTCCACAATTTTGATTCCACTATTTTCAGCAACCTTTTCAAGTGCTTGATACATAGATTCATAATTTTCAACAGAACCATCTAACCAACGATTCGGAAAAATCTTTGGCAAGTCATCCGGTGTCGCTGTCGTTTGCGATACATCGAATACATGCCCTACATCGAAAAAAGTGCGTGTATACGTTTTGATTTCTTTATTGGCAATCTGCTCCTTTTCCTCTTTCGTTGCGTATTTTACTTGAACTTCTTTATCCCCACGCTCAAAGTATGTGGTAATTTTAGGCACAAGGATTTTTATGCCTTTCTCACCTTTTTTAACAGCAAATCCTTTATCCTTCCAAAACTTAAAAGAACCTACTGCCGTGGCTCCTGGGAATTGATCTTGAATTAATAAGGTATTGTTTACGGAATAGTTATGGAACTTCCCCATAAAGTTCAAATATTCCTTAATACTTTCAGGGCTATGGAAATATTCAGTTATTTGCCTTTCCATTTTATTGGTCAAGTTTTCAATTTCTTTCCGTTTATCTTCCCATGTTTTTCCCTTATATTGTGTCTTTGCCATTTTGTGTCCTCCTTGATCATTAAAAAAAGAAAAAAAGAGCCGGTACGAGCCGACTCCATCTTCTGAAATTCATGATCTATAACAAATGCGGTTCATCAATCCCTTCTACTAATTCAGCCAATCCCTGTTCAGGGATTTTAAAATCCAAAATGACCGTTTTTGTCTCCATATGGATCGGAATGAGAGCAAATTCATTTTCCTCCACCATTTCCTTTAATCGGTTCAACGTATTAGTGGATGTAGGAATAACAACTTCTTCCCCATTTAGGGAAAACACCACACTTTCCTCTCGAAACTCTTTTATCACACCCAACGTAACATTTAAATTTTCTCCGTAAGATATAACAGACAAATCCATAGAAAACCTCACTCCTAAAAAAATAAAAGAGAGACTCCTATTATGTGAAGTCTCTTTCGTTCTATCGCTCCACGTCTACAACATAAAAGTAGAGGTCTTATCGCTCTAATTCAGTTTGTTTATTTTTATTCATAGATTTAGATATTTTTTGCTCTAAAAAATCGCCCTTTATTTCACTCATTATTTCTTGAACTAACTCTTCATGATAGTTTTGTGGAACCTCTTCTATATTCCCATAACCATTGATTCGGTAATAATCATCGTTAATATAATTAATATCTTTTAACATAAACTTAACACCCTGCCAACCACCTTGTTCTAAACGATATTGCACATATTCATCTAAATCCTCTGTATAAATAATATCCTCAACATATTCTTCTTTTTCAGTCTCTTGAGCAAAACTAATAACATCCCCCATATCATAATTACCTGCCAATATAGGTTCAGCGGTATCCAATCCTTGTAAATACTCCGCCATTTTATTAAGATTTTCAATATCTTCATACTCACTAATTTCAAACGGCAACTCATAATCATGAATAGCAAAGTCTCCATGCGGCTGACCGTTTGAATCCAATTCATGAGGTTCAAAAATTGTTTGATAAATCTCTTCAATCTCTACTGGTAAATCAAACCAACCACCGACTAACTCACCTTCATTATACTTCGCTAAATTTGCTACATAAATCCTCATATTCTTTCTCCTTTTTTTAAATTTTTTATCAAAAGAAAAAGAGCTTAATAATCTAAGCCCTTAACGTTCCAACTCTTGTTCCGAATTTTTTCTTTGGTAAATCCTACTTTTAAGTCCAGTGACTTAATCGCACTCATATATTCTTCAACATCCCGTCCAATTTCGACCATCCCATTCATCCAAATCAACAGAATCTTCCGTTATTTCAATTTCTGTTTTTATCACCCCTTCATCATAATAGGCGTGTTTTAATGTTTCATAATAAAAGATTTAAAAATACCTATCAATATCACCACTTTCTAAACTAAACAAAAAAGGACTCCTATTTAAATAGAAGTCCTTATAATAAAATAATCCTATACAAAGTTTTGCTAACTTCGTATAGGATTAAAAAAGGGGGATTCTAAGGCGTTTAACCCTCATACTATTATATTATCACCTTTCTAAGCTCATAGAGTATCTATATAGTATCTATATAGTATCACATTTCATTTTCCAATAAAGACATAAATCATACTGTAGTATGACGTAAGGAGCAAAAAAAGAGGATACATCATTTTTCGTGTTCATTTTTAAATTTATTTTTTTCGATACTTTTTTTACTTTTAATGTCTTTTTTTAATGCTTCATACATTAATATTTCATCGTCTTTTATTGATGCAATCATATACAGATCATTATTAGGAGTTATGTCTAACGCATAGCCTTTTAAATCAGCCAACTGCCTTATAAATTCCCTTTGTGTCCTTCCGTTTCCTTCTCTAAACGGATGCATATAATTCAAATCACATAAGATTTTTCCTAACTCTTTGCAAATGAATTCTTTTGAGTTGTTTTTGTTGCTTAAAAAAAGCTGGATTGATTGTTCGAGCTGTTCTTCGGCTTTGTTAATAAATTGACAAGGCAAAAAAGATGTATTCCCTTTATGAATATCGACTGTACGATATTCCCCTGCCCAATCATAAACATCTTGAAACAGATATTTGTGAATTTCTTTATAATCTTTCATAGACAAATTTTTTGCTATTTTCTTGTTCCTAAGTTCAGCTAGACGAATAGTTGAAGCCTTTGCTTCAAAAATTTCCAATTCACTACTTCTTTTCAAACCAATTTTATTTTTCAAAACATTATTTTTATAATCAAAATGTTTATCGTAAAAATTCATTTTCTTTACCTCAACAAAAAATAAAAATGCTTTTTCGTCAGTTAGAAAAAGCATTCTGATTTAAGTACATATTTTTCTCGTTCTGTTTATGAAATTCAGCTAATTGTTCCATTGTCATTTTACCATCCAGAACAGCCTTAATATGTTCAACACTTTCTTTTGTAGGTTTAAACCCTTCAATCATTGATGAATGAATGCTTGCCTTAACAGCTTCAAATTGTTTCTGATCCGTAAATTTCACTCCGCAAATTTCCATGAAATCACCTCTTTGTTATATTATATCACAATCCAATTACCTTTACTACAAAGACAAATTACAGAATAAGCCATTTTAATTAAGGAAAATCAAACTTTATCTTTCCATGTTCAATTCGTAGGTAAGCATCAAATTTTTTGCCTTTTTTACTTTTAAAGCCCTTAATCAATTTTGTACGTTTACCGTTCAACAATGCTTTTATATCTGTTTCAGATAGTTTTTTTCCTAAATAAATTTTTGGTAAAGTAAATGTACACCCATCCTGATAGCCAGTACAACCATAAAAAGTACCTTTATCTTCTATTTTTCCATTTTGACATTGAAGGCATATACCAATGAATGTTTTTTCCATTGCCTGGTCAATCTGTTCTTTTATATTTTCTACTTGTTTCGGCACAGTATCCAATAAAGATAAAATGAATTTTTCAATTGTATCAAGAAACGTTTGTTGAGATCCTTCATTTTTACCGATTTTTGATAAATACTGCTCCCATTTTGCCGTCATTTCAGCACTAGCTAAAAGAGTGCCGTCTACTGCTTGGCAAAGCAATGCTCCTTTTGGCGTCACGTAAACGGTATTCTTCTTAATTTCAATATATTCCTGATGCTTTAAAGTATCAATAATGTTTGCCCTTGTCGCTTCCGTTCCAATCCCTTCTGTCTGCTTTAAAATTGCCTTAACGTTCTCATCATCGACTTCCTTTCCGGCATTCTTCATAACTTGGATAAGATTCCCTTCGGTGAACAATTTGGGCGGTTTGGTCATTCCTTCTTTAATCGACACAGTGACAGAACAGGAATCCCCTTCATTCATTTCAGGAAGGACAGGTTCATCTTCTTTTTTTGTCTCGGACTCTTCTCCAAGTAAAACTTTCCACCCTTTCCTTTTTTCAATCTTACCAGTTTTATGAAACATAAGCCCATTAACATCAATCTCAACTATTGTTTCTTCAAATTCATAATCAGGGGCAAACATGGATAGCGTGGTAGAAAGGATCTCTTTATAAATATTTCTTTCTTTTTCCGAAAGGTCGTCTATATGGGCGACTTGTTTTGTTGGTATTAGTGCATAGTGTTCTTGAACCTTTGCTCCATCAACATATCCTTTTCTTGCATTTGGATAGGCTACATCAAACTGAATACCCAAACAGGATTGGTATTCGGATAGTTTTTCTTTCACATAATTAAATTCATTGTCGGTAATAAAGTGACAATCTGTACGTGGATAGGTAACCAATTTCTTTTCATATAATCCCTGTACAATTTTTAGTACTTCCGATGGACTATATTTCCATTTTTTATTTGCTTTTGTTTGCAAGGTAGACAAAGAGTGGAGTTTAGGAGCCTTTGATTTTTTCAATTGCTTTTCGACACTCTTAATGACCCCATTATTTTTTCTATCTGTAATGCCGTGTGATTGTAATAGTTCCTTGGCTTTTTCTTCTTGATCAAACCTTTCTTTATACTTTGCATTGAAGGTTCCTGCATCTGTAGTAATATCACCAACTAATTCGTAAAAAGGCTTTGACTGGAAGTTTTCAACTTCATTTTGCCTTTTGTAGATCAAATAAAGTGTTGGTGTTTGAACTCGACCAACACTATAAACCCCTCTTAATCCTTTTTTTTGCATTAGTAAAGTGTACAATCGCGAAGCATTGATACCCACTAACCAATCACTAATTTGTCTCGTTTTTGCTTCTTCATAAAGAGGTAAGTAATCATTTCCTTTCTTTAAATTACTAAAACCTTTTTGTATTTCGTCTATTTCTAATGAATTAATCCATAATCTTTTGGTTGGTTTACCACTAGCACCGGACAACTTAATAATACTTCTAGCAATATTTTCCCCTTCACTTATAACAAGTTGAGGAAATGTGTATTAGCGATGAAAGCCTGCCATTTAAACATTTCCTCAATGTTTTAAAAAATTATTTTGTTACACATTTTTTTATAAAATATCAATTATTAAATGTAACTTTTTTAATGTTGGTCACTAAGCTATCCTTGTTTTCCAATAAAAAAACTTGAATTGAATCACTTTTATGTTCATTTTTCTTTAAATAAAGTTTTAAAAAATCCCAATCATGTGTGGTGAATATCAATTGTTTCTCAATTGTTGATAATACATCACAAACAGAAAATTGATTGACATCATCCATATTTTGGATTGGATCATCAATACCCACAAAATCTAATTTACTAACAGTTTGTTCTTCATTTATAGCTAAAAAAACCGAAATAGCAAGGACATATAATTGACCAGAGCTTAAAGAATGTTGAACATTAATTTTGTTTTCAGATTTTTCGCTAGTACTTTTATAGGACAATATAATTTCAAGTTCTTCTGGATTCGGTGAATCAAAGAGAACTTCACTCACATTTGGCACTGGATTTAAGTACCTAAAGTACTTCTGGATTTTTGAATCTGGTTTATTCAATAAATCAGAAGCTTTATCACCCACTTGTTCATAAATCCTTTCTCTAAATTCATCAATCATATTATATTCTTGCGTAAAATTTTCCATTTCTTTTTTCTTTTTAGAAACTACTTCATTGTATTCCCTAATAGAGGATTCTACACTAGAGTTTTTTATTAATTTTTGATATGTATCATAAACATTCCTAATTAAATCAATTTGTACAGTAATTTCATTACGTTCTTTCCTAATCTCTTCAAATACCGATTCAATAGTAACATCTTTTTTATCATTAGGTAAGATATCTGACAACATGAATAAAATTTGATTATTTTTATTGAACATTGACTCGTTATCTGATATTATCTTCTCTTTATTCTCTTTCTGTTTTTGTAAAAAGCTTTTTCTTCTATCTAGAGTCTTAAGCCTAGATTGTAAATCGCTCTCCGTTAAGAAGTTTTCGCTTCTTTTTGTTCTGGGATATTTATTTAATTTATTTTTTAATGTTGTTATAGTATGATATTTTACTTTCATACTGTTAAACTCATTAATTCTTTCAGAGGAAACTTTAAGTTCGGCTGTTATTTTTTCATAACTCATTTCAAATAGTTCATTATTGAACAAAGCATTTTTACTAACTACATCAATATTACTTTTTGCTAATTCTAAATTTGTTTTTAAATTTTTTTGTTCATTATTTATTTTTGATATACTTTTAGTTAAGTCATTAATTTTATTATTTATCCTTTTTACTATATCGTTAGTTTTTGAAATCTTATTCGAATTTTTTTGAATGATATATAGGTTTCTTTCTATATTATCCAAAATCGTTTGCGATAGATTTTCTTTTTCAGTTGAGCATACTGGACAAACTTTATCCTTATTATTTTTCTCTACGTAACTATAAACTTCCTTAATAGCATCATTTAAATTATTTAATGAGGTAGATTCTCTTTCGTTATCTAGTAAAGGGTTAAATATACTTAGATATTTATTAAATCTAGATATTCTTCTCTTTGACTTCTCTATATATAATCTATTTGATTGCATTATTCTTAAACTATCTTCAATTGTTTTCTGATCCTTTAAATAACTCTCTAAATGGGTTTGTGCATAAAAAAGTTGATTTTGATAATGCTCTATTTGATTGAGCTGTTCTGTAATATCTTTTTCCAGAAAGCCATATTCTTTTATTTCAGAATCCAGGATACTTATCTCTTTCTCCAATTTTTCTTTTTCAACAAATAAATTATTTTGTGCTTCAATATTAGTTATTTTCGATGTGATATCTTTATTTTCACTATTTATTTTTTCGGTTAGTAACTCTATCCTATTTATATCTTCCCTATCTTTTTGAATTAGGCTTTGTAAATGAATCAGAGAGTCATTCAAATTATTATAAGACAATTCTTTAACTGGATTATTAATTTTTTGTATTTGAGAAAGTTTACTGTCTAATTTGCTCTTACTATCGAGTAATATCTCTTCTTTTTTCTTTATTTCAGACTGAACTTGTTCTTTTTCCTGATCAATATTAATTCCTAATCTATTTAATTGATTATTAAAATCGATTAAGTTAAATTCCACTTTTTCTTTTTGTTTGGAATCAATAATCTGGTTATACGTTGAAACATCTTGGGAAAGACTAGATATGTACTGATTAACATTATTTTTCACCTTATTTAAGTTTTTTGCCATATTTATTAATTGTCTATATCCCATTATGTTAGCTAAAGCATTAAATCTGTCTTTTGGATTATCTCTCAACACAAAATCTGTAATTTGATCTTGTGCCAATAAATGAGATCTTTTAATCAAGGCAGAAAGTAGCTTCTTATTAGTGTTTTTATTTGCGATATTCTCCTCAATATACTTTTCAACGTTTTCTTTTCCCTGAGCAATTATTTTATCTGATAAATTCTTTACAACTATACTTTCTCTAGGATTTTCCGAAATGCGAAAAGACCTTATGAATTTCACTTCATCTATTGTCAATTCAACGGAACATTTTTCACCTTCCTCAGCCTGACGATTAGCAATAACTTTTTTATTCAGACCTTTTCCCGGTTGTTTAAAACGATCTATTTCCCCGGTTAAACACCATTCGATTGCGTCAAAAATGGAACTCTTACCATATCCATTTTCACCAAATATAATTATGGTTTTTCCATCTACATTAAATTTATTTAACCCTTTGAAACAACGAAAATTTTCAATATTAATTTGTTCAATTCTCATTATTCACCACATCCATCCCATATAACTCTGCTAATATGTTTTTTACTTCGCTATTATTTAATTCTCTTTGAAGCCCATCATTGGAAATTATAGAGTCAACGACCTTCTTAAATGTTAAACTTTCGTCAATTTCTGGTAGATTAATGAAAGGTAAATCATTACTATCACTGAAGTGATTATTGTCTAAAAATGGAATCCTTCTAAAATCTTCTTTAGAATTAATTACATACTTTCTTATACCTATAGAATCTTTTTCTATTGAATACGAGATATCAATTTCCCCGTTTTTGTTGCATACAAAAAGATACGAATTCCATATGTTCTCACCAATTTTATTTAAGATATTCCTTATATTCACCGCATCATTTCTTACTTCACTAGATATACCATCATTTTCATATTCTTTAACTATCACGTTTATCTGCTCTCTTTTACAAAAAAAGTATTCTGGATAGAAATCATCTGAATGTATTACTATAAATTTACTTTTTCTTAACCATTCCTTAATTTGATTAAACTCCATATCTTCACCTACTCCCCCACTTTAAAGAAAACTCCTAATCCTTTTCGAACATCATGTTTAAAAGTATATATATCCTCATATCTTCTAACTCTTCTTAAGTATGCTATAAACTTCCTGCCGGGTATTATCGTCCAATGATAATCAACATCTTTTATACTTTTTTCTTGTGGAAAAAAATCATTCTCAAAATTAATTACTTCACTAGCATCAATTGTTTGTTTTTCCTGAATATCTTCATCATCATATTCCCCTTGAAATATCGTATGATTCTCTTTCATCAAAATTAGTATTTTTTCTTTGTCAGTCGCCTTTTCTATAATATTCCTTAATTTTTCTAATCCTTCTTCCATTGTTTGATCAGTATCAAGCCCAACTAATGATATGTAAGAATTCTTAGCCTCTTTTATTAAAATACTTGTAAATTCATTTGAAAAATTTATGTCGTCGTCATGTAACACATTTAAAATTAAAAGCGTCTTAAATATTTCTTCTATTTTCTCCTTTAATTTTAAGGGAGGCATTGAATTATATTTTAAAGAGAAGGATTTACCCTCCAAATAACGATGTACCATTACATTTATAGAAAATCCCTCATCATTTATACTATTCTTTAAATAAATTCTAAATTTCTCTAATTCATCATATATTTGGTTTTTCATTGGTTCTTTAAGTTCTGTATAACTTGAATTAATTTTTGTAACAATTTCATCAATTAATATATTATTATTCGTTGTTGTATAGAATTCTTCTAGGTTAGAACTTACCCGTTGTTTAAGGATCTGCAAGAATTCAAATGCCCTTTCATTATCAATATACATTAAAGAACCCTGGTTTGAATGATTACATTCAAAACAAAGTTCACCAATAAGGTAATTTATATCCTTAAAAGAAATTGCCACTGATTCATGTATTAATCGACCTAATTTATTTGAAACGGTTCCAATAAAATCTTCTAGATTATTGATATCTACTGCTTTTGGGTTGATTCGGAATCTAGATAACAGTTCTTTAATCGATTCTTTACAAGAAACTTCGTAATTAAAATCTTTATCATCTAGACCTCTAGTTTTAAAATCATTAACTTTTTGAAGTAGGTGATCATCATCTGCTATGTGATGATCAAAATCTTTATTATATAAATAATGTTCAACCTTTACAGTTGGAGAATCTTTTATTATAAAATTTGTCATAAGTTCAAATTCTGTTTCTACACCTTGCCCTTTTGGAAAAAGTCTAGCCATCGATATTAATTTCTGAACCCATCCTCCCGTATATAACTCTGTTTTTGTAACCTCTTTTGATAATTTTTTCTTAGTTGTCACTTCAGATTTCACTTGAGTAAATCTTATTGTTGAACTATTACCAACAATTATATCTTGATGAAGTTCTAATACTAAAAAATCCCATCTTCCTTCCAGAACTTCTGCGAGATAATATAGAGTACACAACATTTGAAAATAAAATCCAGTTAATGCATTTTGTCCTCCATCTTCTCCAGGTTGCTCATCTAGTAATTTATTTAACAGCATATAAAAATCATCTTTACTATTATTCTTTATGTTATCTTGAATGATTTCCTGGATGATAGGATCTAACTCTTCTTCCTTTTTCTTTATCGCGCTTACTATTTTTTCTATTTTATCCATCTCTATTTTTTCCATTGTATCTTCCTCTTCATCACGGTTTTGTAATAAATAAGCATTCATAAGTTTCACATAATACCTTAATCTGGATATAAATCTCCTATCTTAACATCCAACTTCTCCTTGATCTTAATTAAATTCAATACGGTTATATTCCTTTCTCCCCTTTCCACCGCACCTATATAAGTTCTATGCAATTCGCATTCAAACGCAAGTTCTTCTTGTGACCAACCCTTTTTAAGTCTGTATTTCCTAATGTTATTTCCAATTGTTATTAAGATTCGTTTTTGATTTTTATTAGTCTTCATATCATAATTCTGATAAAATGATGACTATAAATCGACAGACTATAAGTAGCATCCCGAAGAGGAATTCCCCTTGGTTAAATAATCTAATAAAGCTAATATACAATAAAGATGGAGGAATGCAAAAATGGATTGGAACAATATACTGACAGCCAAAGAAGCTAGCTTAAAATTAGGAAAAAATGAAAAGTATATTTACTTACTTTGGAAAAACGACTCCAAAATCCTTCTTAAAGACAGTGTTAGCAAAAAAGGAAATACATTGTTAATAACTAGAGAAGGTTACAATCACTTGAAATGGTTTTTAAGAAAATCATAGTAACCCAAACAGTTTTAATTTAATTACTTTTCATATTTTTGCAGCATCATATATAATCTATTCTTATCCTGGATTAATTCTTCTATTTTTTCTTTATACTGTAATATTTCTGCTTGAAGTATACTGGTATCTAATAAATGATCAGTTACTTTCTCATATTGCAATTTTAATTCTTGGTATTGCTCTTGTAGCTTCATCAACTTCTTTTCATTAAAGTAGTCAACTTGCTTCTCAATCTTTGCTTCTACATACTTCAGCAGAATTTTATCGTTATAAAGTGTTTTTCTAGATATATTTAACTCATGAGAATTTGATATTGAAACCTTGGTCATCTTTCTCTTTTTGATTTCCTCAATGCTTTCTGTATTTAACTTTTCAACATTACTAGCATATTCTTCAAAGTTTATTAATCTCTGTAGTGTCTTTTCCGGAATTGCATCAGTAGGTGGCAAATTAATCTGAGTTAATATGCCATTTATTTTCTTTATGATCTTTTCCAAGTTATCACCTCAGTTAGTATCTCATTTCTATTACTTACTATCTCTTTTAGATTGGGGTATTCTTCGAGTATCGCATTTTCGCCTTTTATATCTATATCTTTATTTAATGACTCTAATTGTCTTATTAAGACCTCATCAACAAATTTATTCAGAGCCTTTAATTCTCTATCAAACTCAACAGCATACCCAGGTTCCTTTTCAACAAGGGATTTATTATAGTTTACTACCTCCAATTTTTGCTTAAACCTTTCGTACTCGAAATTTAAAAACTTGTAAGAGTCCAGCTTTATTTCTAGGTTATAATTATCATCAAAAGTATGGAAATACTTCCTTCGCTCACACACACTATGAATTATGCTTCTTAAGCACATACCAAATTCATTTTCGGCAGCTGGAGAATTCGTTTTTCTGAGTATATTTAAAACTTCTTTTACATCCCTTTTAATATTTAAATTGTTTTTCATCAAAAAGTTGTTGACCTTTTTTATTTTCTCAACAGAGGATTCTAACTCTAATTCATTTTTTATATACGCCTCAGAAGCTTCTTCTTTATTTGTGATTAATAGTCCTTGTTCGTTAATTAACCCCTTTATATGCTCCATACTTTTTTCCAGTTTGTTCTCAAGCTGATAACTCTTGTTATAGTAGTTAGTCATATCTGCTGAGATATGATTCATGTGCTTTACTATAAAATCGATGTGAACCTTTTGTTTAAACAATTTTGTACATACTGTTGTTCTAAAGCGATGAAGATTGACATAAGGATATTTTATTTTTCTTGTTTCTTCGAATGTATTTTTCTTTCTGAAATCAACATTAAACCATTTTTTATACCTTGCTTTACTCGTAACCTGAAGATAGTTCAAAGACTCTCTTTCTTCGTTGGTTAAATCAACACTATTTAACTCTTCGTAATTTCTTATGATAAACTTCCAATAATTTTCAGTTAATGGGGCAGTGCCGACTCTTCTTTTTCCAGTCTTACTACTTATAAAAAGATATTCTCTTAGCTTGTTCTCGTAATCACTTAATTGTTTATTTTTAAGTTGATTGATGATAGCCCTGTGCTCAGAATTTAAATGTTTTAACTTTGGGATCTCCTGATTGGTCGCTAATTCATAAATTCTTTTCATAAACACAAATTCACTCAAATTATTAATAGCTTGATCAACCAAGGTTTCTGCTAATTTATAAGCCTTAGCTGCGTTTGGTGTTAAATAGCAATAAGTAGACTCTGATCCGTTGCCTCTTATGGTTTTAAAGGTTTTAAAGTGCAAATAATCCACTTGTTTCTTTTCACTAACTTTGTAAGTACGAAGCTGATTTGTTTTTAAATGAGTTACTTCTTCTGCTCGCATACCTGTTTCAGCTACTATAATAATTAAACAAGCCACAATCCTCTCATCTATCTCCAAACTTACATTCTCAGAGTCCTTGATAGCACAAGAAACTAACTGGTTGCAAAATGCATCTGGAATGTATTCATTAACCGCGGTCTTACTTCTATGTTGAGAATATTTTCTTTGCTTTTCCATTAAGAAGTCTATTAGCTTCTCATAATTTATACCTTCATATTCATCAAGATGGTTAACAAAAGATTTCAAAGCACCAGTCAGTCTTTCAAGATAAAGAAATGAACAGCTTTTTTCTTTTTCCATAAGATATTCTTTTACTTCATCGGTAGAAATTTTAAATATACTGTCTATACCTCGTTCTATAAATTCCCTGCTTATTGTTTTTAGTAAATCAATATTTTTATTAATTGTACTGAATGCTTTATTATCTAGTTTTATTTGTTTTAAAGCGTGAGTTTTAATGTAAAATAAATATTCTTTTGGAACTCCTTGAAATTTAACTAAACTACTCTTAGTCGCTCTTTCCTCGCTATCTAAATAACTAAAATCCCAAATTTGACTCTTAAATGTACTTAGTTTTGAAATTTGCATTCCTTGAATTTCTTTGCTCTGAAAGGCGTCAAAAAGGTTTGTGTCTTCACTATGTTGTTTATCAAGTTTTACTTGTTCCATACTAATCATTCTCCTCAAGAGCTATCATATTTTTTAAGTACTGAGATAATAGCTTTTTCTGAGAAACAGCCTCTTCTATTATTATTGGATTAGAGGTGTTTTTAATGGTACTATTCAGTGCTTTAATTTTGTTTTCAAACTTAGGTATTCTATTTGTAAATGTTACAAAATGCGGACATATTAAACATTCCATTGCTTCAAAGACACATGTATTTTCCTTACAATGCCCCAAATTGTCCTTCACACTATTTTTATATTCATTATTCTTAACCTTCTTAATTTCGCCATTTATGTCAACATCGGTAAGTGTTACACCGGATAATGCTTCTACGTACAATTCAATCTCGTTATTTTTTCGGTAATACATTTTTGCAGTCTTGTACCCGTTATTTGTTATAGCTGCCAACTTAGGCAATGAATAATTGAGTTTTGTACCTTCCTTATAAACATTGTTAATGTATGTATGCCTTAAATTGTTTACACTATAATTTTTATTCTCCAATTGGTCCTCTATCTTTGTTAAAACCTTTTTAAAAAGGTAGGCAAAATCTATAATTTTAAGCTTATTATTAATCTTTCTTTGCACAGGTTCGATAAATATATACTTTGATAAAGGAGAATCATAGTCAGCTACTAAGGTTGTAAGTCGAATTGCTTCCTCAAGTAAATAAGTAACCTTTTCAGACATTAATTGACTTGTATACTCTCCATTGCTTGTTTTAGATAGATATCTAATATTAGCTCTTCCCAAGGGATCTTTATATTCTATACAATCCCTTTCTAAATTAAGTATTTCACCGATTCTTAAATTAGTAAGAATAAATATTTCAAAGACGATTAAACTTAATTTATTTTTATCACTGTACTTTTTAAATTCATCGTAAATAATTCTTAAATCGTCTTCTGTAATTGGTTTTCCGCCATATGTTTTCTCTAGATTATTTAAATTCAACACTTTCAACATACTACTTGTAATACTATACTTTTTCCCGTGGTATTTAAGAAGGTTTCTGATAATTTTTAAAGCATTTTTCAAAGTTGCAGTATCAGGATATTTGAACTCCAATTTTTGACGATATTTAAAAAGCGTCTTATGGTCTATCTGATTTTCTATTTCAAACTCGGTCTGTAAGGACTCAGAAGAATTTTTTTCTAAGAATTTATAGAAATCTTTAATTAAATAATTGGACTTTTGCCTAGTGTAAAATGTACCAGACCCGCACCAGATGAACTCTAAAATGTCACCTCTAATCTGCATCGGAAAATTGCTAATATCTAAAAAGGTAAGGTCGAAATCGGATTAACCCCCGAATTTTGGACATAGTTACTCTTAATCTATCTTTTTCTTAAAATAGCTAC
>NZ_VEKZ01000038.1:0-36680 GCF_007681465.1 Siminovitchia fortis | reverse complement strand
GCAGGCACTCTCCGCCTTTCCTTATCCTTTATCTCGTCGGAGGCACTCCAGTCTGTACGTCGACGGGCAAGGCGCTTGCGCTTTTCTTATATGCAAATTCCATTTTAAAAAGAGTTAGAAAATTGGTTTAACTATAGTTGGTTAGGACAATAATATAGTAAAGGAGTGATCAAGCGTGAGAAGAAGCAAAAGGAAAACATTTTTGAATTTAGTGGAAGAAAATAGAGAGGCTCTGCTCAAAGATCTCGATGCTTTGGAAAAAATCGAAAACCGATTGGAAGAGAAGCATTTGAAACGGGGCAAAATCAGTTAAGCAGCTCATATTTTTTCCCCTTCGGGAAACAATGATATGGAAGGGGGAGTAATATGGGCAATCCAAAAAGAGGCCAAGAAAACTTTACACCGGATCATCTCGGGGAAAAGTCCGTTGCTGTTGACGCAAACAAAGGAAAGAAAATGGCGGACAAAACAGGACGTCAGCCTCATGTCATTCAGACAAAAGGGGAATAACACCATGTTGAAGGGGGAAAATATTATGGCAGACTACAGGCCTAAACCGGATGACCGCAGCGATAACGTTGAAAAGCTGCAGGAAATGGTCCACAATACAATAGAAAATATGGAAAAGGCTGAGGAAACGATGCAATTTTCGAATGAGGAACAAAAAGCTCAAATTGAAGAAAAAAATGAGCGGAGAAGAGAAAGCATTCAGGGCATGCGCGAGGAAATCAAAGATGAAGCAGCTGCCCAGCAAAATAACGATTATTAATACAGGCCGGCGCATGCCGGCTTTTATTTCTGAGTAAGAAAGTACAAGATGTTTTAGCTTTAAAATTTTGAACAATGCCTTTTGTTGTCTAGCTCCAGCGCCTATCGAAGCAGACTTCGTACCTCCTCCTACGATAAGTCAACATCGGCTCGTTCCTCGCCGTATTTCCTTTATCTTGTCGGAGGCACTCCAGTCTGTACGTCGATGGGCAAGGCGCTTGCGCTTTTCTTAGTTCAGCCCAAGATGTTAGAATGAGAATGTACATATAATCATTGGGGTGGATATCATGATCATTTCTGAAAAAAAGATTGAAGTGCGTTATGCGGAGACAGACCAGATGGGAGTGGTGCACCATTCCAACTATATCGTCTGGATGGAGCTCGGAAGAACACAGCTCATTAAAGATTTGGGATTTTCCTACGCGGAAATGGAAAAAGGCGGTATTCTGGCACCAGTATTGGATGTTCAGGTTTCCTATAAAAAGCCGCTGACATATGGAGAAAGTGCCATCGTTAAAACCTGGATCGATTCGTATGACGGCTTTAAAGTCATCTATGGATACAGCATCCTTAATGAAAACGGGGAACAGTCAGTTACAGGTTTTACAAGCCACGTTTGCGTAAGAAAAGAGGATTTCCGCCCAATTCGTCTGAAAAAAATGTTTCCCGATTGGCACGAAGCTTACGAAAAAGCAAAGAAAAAACAGCAGCCCGAGGGCGACTAAGATGGCATTTGGCATTACAAGAGATGAATTGAGAAAATGGAAGGCCTCAATAGATAATGGAAATATTGCATTTATTACTCATTTCTGGCTGGATGACCGCTTTCCGGATATGAAAACAGTAACAAAGGTCGGCTGTAAGGACTTGGGCCGGCTGGCAGAATGGGGTTCCGGATACGGTTTGAAAAAAGAGTGGATTCACATCAGGAAAGACGGCTATTCCCATTACGATCTTCTGGGAAATAAACAGCTGCAGATCCTTCGGGAAGAAGGAAAGCTGTATCAGCTTTCCCGCTTGACCCAAATCAAACCAGGCAGCTCATGATGAACTGCCTGATTGGATTACTCCTTTTCATAACTGTAGGTGGGGCCATCGCTATTTTCGTCAACATTAACGATCAGGTCATGGTCCTTGAAATACCATAGATCCCTTTCTTCAATAAAAAATGTAATCCCGTCTTTGTTATATTCAACTCCGGGATCCATCGGTTCCTCCTTATTCATTCCAAGGGAAAAACCTTCCTGAAGGGGGCTGGAACCGCCATACCTGACAAAAAACCTTACATTGTCACCTTTTTCTAAAAACATTTCATCTTTAAACCATTCCATTGCATGATCAGATATTTTTATTTGCATATTCGAAAATCACCTCTGTTAATCCCTTTTCTCTTGCTTCTTCCAATGTTCATCTCTGAGCCTCCGTCGCACACCTTTTCTGTTAACATTTCTAAAGCCATTTCACTTTCGGCTCTGTTTTATCCCGTATCCTTTTTAAATTTTCCCTGTGACGGTAAACGACAAATGTTTCAAATGCTGCTACGACTATAACCAATGGCCAGTCTTGAAGAATCAGGCTGTAAATAATTCCAAATATCCCCGCAACCATGGATGAAAGAGAGACATACTTGGAAATTTTTAAAGTAATTAAAAAGGCTGCGACCAATATGATAAAAAGCATATAGTTATAACCGAGCAATACCCCCGCAGAAGTGGCGACCGCTTTTCCTCCCCGGAAGTTGGCAAAGACCGGAAACATATGGCCAATTACAGAAAAAAGACCGACAAGCAGCGGGTGAATATGAAGGTCAAACAAGAAAGGGAGAAAGACAGTAATGGTTCCTTTTAAAATGTCGGCAATTGTGACAGCTGCTCCCGCCTTTTTACCGAGTGTCCGAAATGTATTGGTGGCCCCGAGATTGCCGCTGCCGTGTTCCCTGATGTCAATTCCATAAAAAAGCTTTCCGACAATCAATCCTGACGGAATAGAGCCAATCAAATATGATAATAAAATAACAACGAAATAAAGCATAATTAATTGCCCCTTTATAAAAGAAAGTGATGCATTTGCTTTTTTATTGTACCATGGATAGCGGCCAAAATGATCAAGATTTCCTGCAATACCTATGATGGCGCTTGCATGAAAGGAAATAGTGGCATACGATAGTGTAAAGAGAAACAATATAAGGAGGCTAATTATGGCAATCGAAAATCCAACCAGGGATGAAATAGGTAAAATTTTAAAAAAGGCAAAGCGGATCGCTGTTGTGGGACTGAGTGACAATCCTGAGCGGACATCTTACAGTGTATCGGAGGCAATGAAAGAAGCCGGATATGACATCATCCCGGTCAATCCGAATGTCGATGAAGTCTTCGGTGTTAAAGCTGTAGGCTCTTTAAAGGATATTGATGGACATGTTGATATAGTAAACATATTCAGGCGCTCCGAATACCTGCCGGATCTTGCAAAAGAGTTCGATGAAATCGATGCAGATGTGTTTTGGGCCCAGCTTGGCGTAGAAAATGAGGAAGCATACCGTTTTTTGAAAGACAGAGGGCATACAGTCATTATGAACCGCTGTATCAAGGTTGAACATTCATTGACACGATAAAGACAAGCGCAGCCGGCGCTTGTTTTTTTCGCATTTGCCAAAAGGGATCATTGGGATATACAATAAGACATGCTTTGGTAAATATGGTATAGTAGTGTTACGAACAAATGTTTCAATGGCGGTTATAGGCCCTATGAAGGGAGAGCGATTATGGCTGAAAATATGACAATGACTGATTATAATGATGACTCCATCCAGATATTGGAGGGGCTGGAGGCTGTCAGGAAGCGGCCGGGGATGTATATCGGATCAACGGATGCGCGCGGCCTGCATCATCTTGTTTATGAAATAGTTGACAACGCGGTGGACGAAGCCCTGGCAGGATTCGGCGATCGGATCATCGTTAAAATTCATAAAGATAACAGTGTGAGTGTTGAAGACAAGGGAAGGGGCATGCCTACCGGCATGCACCAATCGGGAAAACCCACAACTGAAGTTATCCTGACTGTGTTGCATGCAGGAGGGAAGTTTGGGCAAGGGGGTTATAAAACGAGCGGCGGACTTCATGGAGTCGGTGCATCGGTTGTAAACGCCCTTTCCGAATGGCTTGTAGTAACGATTAAAAGAGACGGATATGTTTACGAACAAAGATTCCGCGATGGCGGGAGACCGGAAACGACACTTGAATGTTTGGGGACGGCCAGACAAACAGGGACCACAATTCATTTTAAGCCGGACCCGGCTATTTTTAGTGTCACTTCTTTTAATTACGAAGTGTTGAGCAGCCGTTTAAGGGAGTCGGCTTTCTTGCTAAAAGGACTTACAATTGAGCTCATCGATTTAAGGAACGATCAGCAGGAGGTCTTCCATTATGAGAATGGCATAGAAGCCTTTGTAGAATATTTGAACGGGGAGAAGGATGTCCTTCATCCGGTTGTTTCTATAGAAGGGAAAGCGGGAGGCATAGAAGTGGAATTTGCCTTCCAGTTTAACGATGGCTTTTCAGAGAATATCCTGTCTTTTGTAAACAATGTCAGAACTAAAGACGGTGGTACCCACGAAGTAGGGGCAAAGACAGCCATAACGAGAGTATTTAACGAATTTGCCCGTAAAAATGGAATGCTGAAAGAAAAGGATAAGAACCTCGAAGGAACCGATATCAGGGAAGGCCTCGCTGCTATCGTTTCGGTTCGTGTCCCGGAAGATATGCTGCAATTCGAGGGCCAGACAAAAGGGAAGCTGGGTACGGCAGAAGCAAGATCGGCCGTTGATACAACTGTTTCGGAGCATTTATCTTATTTTCTTGCAGAAAATCCGGCCATCAGTTCCCTGCTTGTAAAAAAAGCAATCAAAGCTGCCCAGGCAAGGGAAGCAGCCAGAAAAGCGAGGGAGGATGCCCGCAGCGGAAAACGCAAAAAACGGACAGATGCTTTATTGTCTGGAAAACTTACTCCCGCCCAATCAAAAAATCCGAATAAAAACGAACTCTATCTCGTCGAAGGCGATTCGGCAGGGGGATCTGCCAAACAAGGGCGTGACCGGCGGTTCCAGGCAGTTCTTCCTCTAAGGGGAAAAGTCATCAATACGGAAAAAGCAAAGCTTGAAGATATTTTTAAGAATGAAGAAATCAATACGATCATCCATACAATCGGTGCCGGAGTGGGACCAGACTTCAATATTGATGATGTCAATTACGATAAAGTGATCATCATGACAGATGCCGATACAGACGGCGCCCATATCCAAGTGCTGCTATTGACGTTCTTCTATCGCTATATGAAGCCTTTGATTGAGGCGGGGAAAGTATTCATTGCCCTTCCTCCCCTTTATAAAGTGAGCAAGGGCACAGGCAAAAAAGAAGTGATTGAGTATGCATGGACTGATGAAGAATTGGACGGAGTGACAAAGAAGGTCGGTAAAGGCTTCATGCTTCAGCGTTATAAAGGTCTTGGAGAGATGAACCCGGACCAGCTGTGGGAAACGACAATGAACCCTGAAACGAGAACGCTCATAAGGGTCCTTATCGATGATGCGGCAAGCGCGGAAAAACGGGTGACAACATTAATGGGTGATAAAGTTGAACCCCGCAGGAAGTGGATTGAGAAAAATGTCCAATTCGGCATGCAGGAAGATACGAATATATTAGAGAATGAAAATATCACATCAGAAGGGGGATCTGCAATTTCATGAGTACAGCAGAAAGATTTCAAGATTTGCCCCTTGAAGAAGTGCTTGGCGACCGATTTGGCCGTTACAGTAAATACATTATTCAAGACCGGGCCCTTCCGGATGCGCGCGATGGATTAAAACCCGTACAAAGAAGAATTTTATACGCAATGCATACAGATGGGAATACGGCAGATAAAGGCTTCAGGAAATCGGCAAAAACAGTGGGAAATGTAATCGGGAATTACCATCCCCACGGTGACACATCTGTTTATGACGCGATGGTCAGGATGAGCCAAGACTGGAAAGTGCGTAATATTCTTGTTGAAATGCACGGCAACAACGGAAGCATTGATGGAGATCCTCCGGCTGCCATGAGGTATACGGAGGCCCGGCTTTCCGAACTGTCTGCGGAGCTGCTAAGGGATATTGACAAAAATACTGTAGATTTCATTCCTAACTTTGATGATACCTCCTCTGAACCGACAGTCCTTCCGGCAAGATTCCCCAACCTGCTGGTCAATGGATCTACTGGGATTTCCGCAGGTTATGCGACCGATATTCCTCCCCATCATTTAGGAGAAGTCATCGAAGCCGTCATCATGAGGATTGAAAAGCCGGCTTGCTCAGTGGAAGAAGTAATGACTGCAATCAAAGGTCCGGATTTTCCAACAGGCGGCATCATTCAAGGGATAGATGGAATAAAAAAAGCCTACGAAACCGGAAAAGGGAGAATTGTCGTAAGGGGCAAGACAGACATTGAGCCGATCCGGGGGGGAAGACAGCAAATTGTCATACACGAGCTTCCGTATGATGTCAATAAAGCGAACCTCGTAAAAAGGATTGATGAATTCCGCCTGGACAGAAAGCTGGAAGGAATTTCGGAAGTCCGTGATGAAACAGACCGGACAGGGCTTCGAATCGTCATCGAATTGAGGCGGGAAGCCGATGCTGAAGGAATACTGAATTACTTGTTTAAAAACAGCGACCTTCAGGTAACATACAATTTTAATATGGTGGCGATCCAGGATCAAAGGCCGAAGCTGATGGGCATACTGGACCTGCTTGACTCCTATATTCAGCACCAAAAAGAAGTCGTTACAAACCGTTCCCGATACGATTTAGAAAAAGCACTTGAGCGGCAGCATATCGTTGAAGGGCTGATGAAAGCTCTCTCCATCCTTGATGAAGTCATTGCAACGATTCGGGCATCAAAGGATAAGCGGGATGCAAAGGACAACTTGATCAAGAGATTTGATTTTTCGGAAAAGCAGGCCGAAGCCATTGTTTCTTTGCAATTGTACCGTTTGACGAATACGGATATTACCGCATTGCAAAAGGAAGCCGAGCAGTTAAACGCATTAATCAAACAGCTGACCGCTATTTTGGAAAGCGAGAAAAAATTATTAAGTGTCATCAAGAAAGAATTGAAAGACGTCAAGAAAAAATATGCTGATGAACGCAGGACGGTCATTGAAGATAAGATAGAGGAAATTAAAATCAATTTGGAAGTCACAATACCGAATGAAGACGTAATCGTTACGGTGACAAAGGATGGTTATGTAAAAAGGACCAGCATCCGGTCCTATTCAGCATCCAATGGCCAGGACTTGGCTATGAAAGAAATGGACAGGCTGCTGCTTCAGGAAGAATTGAATATGGCGGATACGCTGCTTCTCTTCACCGATAAAGGCAACTACATTTATTTGCCTGTCCATGAGTTATCGGACATCCGCTGGAAAGATCTCGGACAGCATATTTCCGGCATTGTGCCGATCAATCAGGATGAAGAAATCATCAAAGCAATATCGGTCAAAGAGTTTAAAGAGGAACAATACCTGTTTTTTGTCACAAAAAACGGCATGGTGAAAAAAAGTTCCCTTCGGCTTTATCAGGTGCAGAGGTATTCCCGGCCGCTCGTCGCCATCAACTTGCGGGCTGATGACGCTGTCGTCGATGTACATATTACCGACGGCAATTGCAATATATTTATGGCAACACATCTTGGCTATGGGGTCTATTTCGATGAATCAGAGGTAAATCCCATAGGCGTACGTGCACTTGGTGTCATCGGAATGAATTTGGTGGACGGAGATTTCGTCGTTGGCGGAGAAGTCTTCCATGAAGAAGACAGTCCGGCAGTATTCATTGCAACAAACCGGGGCGCTGTCAAGAAGATAAAACTGTCAGAATTTGAAAAGAGCGGACGTGCCAAACGGGGCGTAGTCATGCTGAGAGAGCTGAAAAGCAACCCTCACAGAGTCTCGGGGTTGAAACTAACAAACGATGACCGGCCTATAAATATACAGACCGACCGCGGCAATATCGAAAAAATTCTTCCATCCCAATTAAGGTTCAACGACCGCTATTCAAACGGTTCATTTATCATTAACGAAAAAGAAAGCGGCCATATTATTGAAATATGGATCGACCCTGAAATCGAAACTTTATAATGGTGAAAGACAGTCCTTTAGCTTGGGACTGTCTTTTTACGTGTTTTTTAAAAGAAGTTGATGTTTATTTTCTGATTGGTGATATTTTAGAATCCCAAACTAAAAAGGGATTTTGCAGTGTGTATAGAATATTTTATATCAGAAGCAGCAAAAACCTCATTTTGGGGGAATGATAGTATGATAGCTCTTTTTAAAATGAATGATGTCTACGAATGCCAAATAAAACAGTTGTTAACAGAAATGGGATATGAAGTCGTCAGTTTTTATTCGATTAATTCGATATTGGATCAAATCATGAACCCGATGGTCATTATCACTCCGGCAATTTTTCGAAAAGAATTAGCAGACCTTTCTTTTCCGGTTATCCCCATTCACCTCAATGCTGACGATATCGAAAGATGGATGAAGGCCGAATCTCCAGATATGAAGGAACTCACCTTTATTGCCTCAGACGAAGAAATAGCGTGGTTGAAACATTCTTATAAGAATAAAGCATTTCACATGTCCTATCTAACCGAAAATCAGACTTCAGCGCTAAATTCCAGCATGATGTATTTAACACCAATCTGGCTAAAAGGGTTTATTCCCAACCCTAGGATGAAAAATATTCATTTTATTAAACCGACGTTTATCTCTTTGATACCTTTTTTACAAACAGCCGGTTCGTTAGTGGCTTTAACGGAGGAACATTTAAAGGAAAGATACCAGGTTGATGCCATTGTCCATTCAACGCATGACGGGGTGATCGCCATTGATCGGAACGGGAAGGTTAAGCTTGTGAACGAACATGCGAAAATCCTCCTCGGCGTAGAAGCGGAAATGAAGGGAAGAAACATTACTGAGTTTATTCCGCAATCCGATATGATCCGGATTTTGGAGAAAGGAGAGATTGAAAGGAATGATATTGCGACAATCGGCGGCCGCAAAGTGGTCATTAACCGTTCTCCTGTTATCGTTAAAGGAAAAATTGTCGGAGCCGTTTCCAACTTTAAAGAAATTACCGACATTCAGAAAATCGAATTGCAGCTGCGCAGAAAACTTCATCGCCACGGATTGGAAGCCAAGTATCGCTTAAGTGATATTATTGGAGATACTTCTGAAATAAGAGAGGCAGTAAATCTGGCAAGGAAATTTGCTGGAACGGAGTCTACGGTCTTGATTACAGGTGAGTCCGGAACTGGCAAGGAATTATTCGCCCAAGGAATTCATTCCGCAAGCAGCCGTGCACTTGGACCATTTGTCGCGGTGAACTGTGCCGTATTGCCGGAAAACCTTCTCGAAAGTGAAATGTTTGGTTATGAAAAAGGCACCTTTACAGGAGGACTAAAAGATGGTAAGCCTGGCTTGTTTGAACTGGCCCATGGAGGCACACTTTTTTTAGATGAAATCGGTGAAATTTCCTTGCGTATTCAAGCGCTCTTGTTGAGGGTTCTTGAAGAAAGAGCGATCAGGCGTGTGGGAGGCGAACGAATTATTCCGGTAGATGTCCGCATCATTACTGCAACCAATCGAAATTTAGAGAAAGCGGTTGAACAAAAGCAATTTCGCGCTGACTTATATTATCGTTTAAATGTTTTATCTTTGGAATTGCCGCCTTTGCGCAAGCGGCTGGCAGATACCCCAAAGCTGGTGGAATCGTTTATACAGGAATATAATGATAAAAGAAAAATCAAAATTGAAACAGTTGAAAAGGAATTACTTTGTTTATTTCAGAAATACGACTGGCCCGGCAATATTCGCGAATTAAGAAATACCATAGAACGGATGGTAGTACTTGAAGAAGGAGCGGTGTTAAGGCTAAAAGATGCAAAATTTCTTATAGAAAAAATAAACAGGAGGAGGAGCACGCAGGACCCTGACATGAAAGGCAGCATAAAAAATAAGGAAAGAGAACTCATCCTGACGACATTGGAAAGGTATGGGAATAACAAAACATTAGCAGCACAATCACTTGGAATTGATCGTTCAACCTTATGGAGAAAAATGAAAGAATATAAATTATGATGTTGCAAAATACAATCAAATGTTGCATTTATAAAACATCAACAGAAGAACAGGGCTGGGCTGCCCTGTTTTTATCTGTCTATTTTGAATATTTTGTTTTGGCATAAAAATTGCAATCACATAAACCAAGACTGTTTCCATTTCATTTGAATAAAGGCCGGTTCGAAAGGAGTTGCAGATAATGAAGATGTACGTGAATACTCAATGGACAAATTCTGTTTCAGGAGAGTTTTTATCCGTATATAATCCTGCAAATCAAGAGGAGATAGACAGAGTTCCCAGGGCGGGGAAAGAAGATGTTGACTTGGCTGTCTCGGCGGCTAAACAAGCCTTTGAATCATCGAAATGGCAATCCTTGAGGCCGAGCGTAAGGGGCCGTGCACTTTACGAAGTGGCGTGCAAATTGCGTGAAAGGATAGAAGAGATAGCAATGGTTGAAACAATGGATACGGGAAAACCGCTGGCCCAAGCGAGAAGTGATGTAGAAAGTGGAGCTCGCTATTTTGAGTATTATGCAGGGGTTGCAGACAAGTTTTTTGGTGAAACAATCCCTGTAGCACCAAATATTATTGACTACACGGTGCGTGAACCAATGGGCGTTTGTGCGCAGATTATTCCTTGGAATTATCCGCTGCAAATTACATCAAGGGGTGTAGCAGCAGCCATTTCTGTTGGAAATACAGTCGTTGTTAAGCCTGCTGAAGATGCCCCTTTATCCGCATTAAAGCTGGCCGAGATCTTCTCGGAGATTGATGTACTGAAACATGCGCTTCAAGTTGTCACCGGCTATGGTGAGGAGGCTGGAGCTGCCCTTGTGAATCATCCTGATGTCAATCACGTCACCTTCACCGGTTCAGTCGCCACAGGAGCCAGCGTGATGATATCGGCTGCAAAAAATATTATCCCGGTCACACTGGAGTTGGGAGGCAAGTCCCCGCATATTGTATTTCCTGACTGCGATCTTGAAGAAACGGTTTCATGGGTGATGCGGTCGATTATTCAGAATGCCGGCCAAACGTGTTCGGCCGGCTCCAGATTACTGGTTCATTCCACGATAAAGGATAAGCTGCTCGGAATGTTAACAGAGAAAATGCGGCAAATAAAGATTGGCCCAGGGGTAAATGACAGTGAGTTGGGGCCAATTATCTCCCAAAAGCAATTTGAGCGGATCATGGCCATGGTTAAAAGAGCAAAGGAAGAAGGCGCCCGGATTGTGATTGGCGGCAAGCGGGCGACAGGGGGACATTTGAATAAGGGATTTTACTTTGAACCAACCATCATTGAAAACGTTTCCCGAACCAGTGAAATTGCGCAAGAGGAGATTTTTGGCCCTGTCTTGACGGTGTTTGAATTTGAAACGGAAAATGAAGCGATTGAACTTGCAAATGGCACTCCATATGGCCTTGTAACAGGAATCTGGACCAATGATATTTCCCGGGCGCACAGAATCGCCGGGAAAGTTAAAAGCGGTCAGGTTTTTATCAATGACTACGGAGCAGCAGGCGGAGTTGAACTTCCATTCGGGGGTTATAAAAAGAGCGGTATTGGCCGTGAAAAAGGCGTTGAGGCATTGCGAAATTATACACAATTAAAAAATATCGCGATCAAAATTAAAAGTAACGAGTAAATCCTCATACAGGATTAGAAAACAGAAAATGAAAGGAGTGAAACATGTGCAGTTTTTTTCAATGGCAGTTATACCGGGCGATGGCATTGGTCCGGAGGTCACCAATGAAGCTCTAAAAATGATAAAAAAGCTAGAGGAGCTTCATGGCGGTATGAAATTTTACAGTGAACATTTCGAATGGGGTTGTGATTATTATCTCAAAAACGGCAGAATGATGCCTGAAAATGGTCTGGAAATTTTAAAAGATTTTGATGTGATCCTTTTTGGAGCTGTTGGAGCAAAGACCGTTCCTGATTACATTTCTGTTTGGGAACTAATCCTGCCGATTCGCCAGAAATTTCAACAGTATGTCAATTTGCGGCCGATTAAACTGCTTCGAGGAATGGAAAGTCCATTGCGCTATAAAAACCATGAGGATCTTGATTTTGTGGTCATTCGGGAGAATACCGAAGGAGAATATTTCAATAGCGGCGGGCGCGTTCATGAGGGAACCCCCTATGAATTGGCCATGCAAAACAGCGTATTTACAAGATTTGGAATGGAAAGAATTTTAAACTATGCTTTTACTTTGGCTGAAAAAAGAAAGAAAAAAAGTCTTACGGCAGCTACCAAATCCAATGCCATTAATTTTACCATGCCATTCTGGGATGAGCTGGTGAAAGAAATCAGCGGCAATTATCCCGGCATTAAAACCCAACTCTATCATATTGATGCCCTTGCCGCTTACTTTGTTTCCCGGCCGGAGGAGTTCGATGTAGTCGTAGGTAGCAATTTGTTCGGCGATATTCTTACTGATTTGGGCGCAGCGATTGTCGGGGGATTGGGCATATCGCCATCCGGTAACATCAATCCGGAGCGGGCCTACCCATCGATGTTTGAACCGATTCATGGATCGGCTCCCGATATAGCCGGAAAAGGCATTGCCAATCCAATTGCATCCATTTGGAGTATTGGTCTCATGATGGATCATCTCGGTCATGATCATATTGGCAAACTCATAGTGGACTCGATTGAAGCTGTTTTAGTTGATGGAAATATTAGGACACCTGACCTCGGCGGGACAGCAACCACCGTTGAAATGGGAGATGCAATCATCTCTAAAATGGCCCAATTGGCTGTTGGCCATAATCTATAAACCACCTTTATAAGGGGGATTCGTTATGAGTCTATTAAAGGGAAGAACGGCAATTGTTACAGGTGCAGGTTCAGGAATGGGAAAAGCGATTGCCCATTTATTTGCCAAACAAGGGGCGAATGTAACAATTGCGGATATAAATGATGAGTCTGCCAAAACGACGGCTGATACGGCCGCACATCAGCGTGTACAAACGATCCAAGCCGATGTGGCCAGTGAATCTGATGTTGACAGTTTAGTGTCCAAAACAGTGGCTGCTTATGGCGGCCTGGATATAGTCGTGAACTGTGCCGGAGTTCCCCAATCCTTCACTTCCATTGAAGAATTAACGATGGAGCAATGGGATGCCATTATGAATGTAAATTCAAAATCTATTTTTCTGATGGCCAAATATGCAGTACCCTTCATGAAGAAGCAAAAGAGTGGAAGTATCGTAAATATAGCTTCCATCGCCGGGATCAGAGCAAGGCCTGGTTTAAATGCTTATTGTGCCTCAAAAGGGGCTGCCATCATGCTGACCAAAGCATTGGCTTTGGAGTTGGCTCCTTATCAGATCAGAGTGAATGTCATCAATCCCGGCCCTGCCAACACACCAATGATCGGTCAATTCCTCGTTGGAGATGAGACAGATAAAAAAGAGGGAGTGAAAAGGATTTTTCAAGACAGTGTTCCATTGGGAATGTTAATAGAACCGGAAGACATTGCTCAAGGGGCCCTTTATCTGGCTTCCGATCTTTCAAAGGCTGTCACAGGGGAGGTCTTAAATATTGATGGAGGACGCGGCATATAATCGATATAGCGGAAGGAGAACAAAATGGAACCTATTATTCGTGTTGAAGATGTATCGTTTTCCTACAAAATCAATGAAAAAAACTCCGTCCCCGTTCTAAAGGGTGTCTCGTTTTCGATTTTTCCCGGCGAATATGTGGCAATCATTGGCCACAATGGATCCGGAAAATCCACGCTGTCCAAACATTTAAACGGGATTTTAATTCCTGAAACAGGGGATGTTTGGGTACACGGCTATAATACGAAAGATGCCACGGAGAAGAGGGAGATTCGCAAGGCAGTCGGAATGGTTTTTCAACACCCGGATAACCAAATTGTCGCGACGATTGTGGAGGAAGATGTTGCGTTTGGCCTCGAGAATATTGGTGTACCAAGAGAAGAAATGAAAAGACGTGTCGATGAAGCTTTGCATGTCGTCCAAATGTCGCAATATAGGCTAAGGCCTCCCCATCATCTATCCGGAGGCCAGAAGCAGCGGGTCGCCATTGCCGGCGTGCTGGCGATGCAGCCGGATTGTATTGTTTTTGACGAGGCAACGAGCATGCTCGACAGTTTTGGCAGGAAAGAAGTTCTGCGGGTTATGAGAGAAATGAACGAAAAGGGAATGACAATTGTCACGGTTACTCACCAAATGTCGGAAGCAGCAGAGGCAAATCGGATTATGGTGATCGAAGAAGGACAAATTGTCATGGATGGCCCACCAAGGGAAATTTTTAAACATAAGCAAGAATTGGAGAATCTTCAGTTGGATGTCCCCCCAGTCAGCCAGATGGCTGAAATCATTCACAGCCAATTTAGCTTCTTTTCAAATGACATCATCCATGAAAAGGAGTTGATTGGAGAAGTCGTTAAATTTTCCAGTGGGGAGGTGGGCTCATGATAAAAAGGCCAATCATAGAGGTTAAAAACCTGACCCATACGTATATGAAAGGAACGCCGATGGAGCATGTAGCGTTAAAGGGAGCAAATCTATTGGTAGACCAAGGGGAATGCATTGCCATTATTGGCCATACTGGTTCGGGGAAATCGACATTGATTCAGCACTTAAATGGGCTGATGAGGCCGGAATCAGGAAAAGTCATTATCGATGGAGAGGATTTATCAGAGAAACATGTTGATTTGAAGAAGCTCAGGCAGAAAGTGGGTCTCGTGTTTCAAAACCCTGAGGATCAAATTTTTGAAAAAATCATTGGTGATGATATTGCCTATGGGCCTTTTAAGATGGGGCTTCCTCTAAAGGAGGTGAGAGAACGCGTTAAATGGGCGATGTCGGTTGTTGGGTTGGACTTTGAGGAAATGAAGGACAGACAGACTTTTGCCTTAAGCGGCGGGCAAAAGCGAAAAGTCGCATTGGCCGGGATTCTTGCGCTAAAGCCAAAAATATTGGTCCTGGATGAACCGACAGCAGGCCTAGATCCGAGGTCAAGAAATGAACTGCTTGAAAAAATCAATCGATTAAACAAGGAAGAAAAGTTAACGGTCATCTTTGTTTCACACAATATGGAAGAGGTAGCAAGGCTTGCCGACCGGATCTATGTAATGGCGGATGGAGGCATTGTTTTGACAGGCACCCCGAAAGAAATCTTTACAGATAAGAAAAAACTGATAAGGCATCAAATTGGGACTCCGGAAACGGTGCAAATTCTATATCGTTTATCGGATCTTGGATATCAGGTGAATACGAATGCATTCTCGATTACAGAAGCAGCGTACGAAGTAATGAAGGTTATTGCCGGAAACAAGGAGGGTTCACAATATGTCCAGCGAATTTGATATTTCCCGTAATATTACTATTGGCCAATATGTACCGACAGGCTCGTTTATTCATCGCCTGGATCCGCGAATAAAGCTCCTTGCCTTTGTGTTTCTTGTATTGGCAATCGCCTTGAATACAAGTTATATCGGAAATGCCATTGGTTTAATTCTGTCGCTTTATTTATTCCGGGTGTCTAAAATACCGATCAAATACGGGCTTTCGGGTGTAAAGCCGGCGATTCCCTTTATCATCATCCTGGCAGTCTTGCAGTTGCTCTTTCAAGGTCAAATCTTTTCAGGAGGGACAGTTTATTTCAAATTTGGCTTTATCTTAATTACAAGTGAGAGCATCCGCTTGGTGGTTGTCTCGGCTGTTCGTTTTATTGAAATCATTTTCTTAAGCAGTGTACTCACCTTATCAACTTCCACCACAGAATTAACCCACTCCATTCAAAGTTTATTAAGCCCTTTAAAGAAAATAAAGTTTCCAGTCCATGAAATCTCACTGATTACCACCATTTCAATCCGATTTGTGCCAACCTTCGCAATCGAAATGGAAAAAATGATGAAAGCACAAGCCTCCAGGGGAGCGGAGTTTGGCAGCGGTGGTTGGTGGAGAATCATCCAAAGAACAAAAGAAATGTTTCCCATCATTGTTCCGTTATTTAATATTGCTCTATCAAGAGCCGAGGATCTGATTCTGGCAATGGAATCACGCTGCTATAGTCCTGGCGGTGAACGAACCACCTTCTCCGTATATAGAGCAATGGCAAAGGATTATCTGGTGTTGGCAATCGGCTTGTTATTCGCATTTTTGTTGCTGTTTTATCCTTTTCCAATTTAATTCATGACCAAAAAGGGGAGGTTTATAATGAGGAAGTTATCAGTTCGAGATATTGTTATTGCTGGTGTATTAGGTGCAGTGGCGATCCTTTTGGGTGTCACACGGTTAGGATACATTCCTGTCCCGACTGCCGCCGGGAATGCCACTATTATGCATATCCCCGCGATCATCGGCGGAATAATGCAGGGGCCGGTTGTCGGCTTAATAGTAGGAGCCATTTTCGGGATATCTTCCTTCCTCAACGCAACGGTTCCTCTATTCAAAGATCCGCTGGTGGCCATTTTACCACGCCTGTTTATTGGTGTTGCCGCATGGCTCGTATATGCTGGTCTGCGTCGTAAAAGTGAATACTTGGCAGTGGCAGTGGCTGCATTTATCGGCACATTGACCAATACTGTACTGGTGTTAATCATGGCTGTTTTGCGGAATTATTTAACACCGGGAGTAGCTTGGACGGTTGGAATTACGAATGGGATACCCGAGGCGATTGTCGGTACGATTGTTACATTGGCGGTTGTTTTGGCTTGGAAGCAGATTGGCAGAAAAAGTAATAAATCAAAGATTTCCAAGGATGTGGATATATAGGAAATGCATAATCAAATCACGGATGTGCCCGGAGTAAAAGTGGGCAATAAAGAAAACAAACAAGCGCTGACTGGTTGTACCGCGATTCTTTTTGAAGGCGGTGCGGTGGGGGGAGTAGACGTAAGAGGGTCTGCTCCCGGTACCCGGGAAACAGATCTTCTAAATCCTATTAATCTGGTTGATAAGATTCATGCCATCTGTTTGAGTGGAGGCAGCGCGTTTGGCTTAGACGCCGCTTCCGGGATCATGAAGTATTTAGAGGAACGGGAAATCGGGCTGGATGTGGGGGTTGCAAAAGTTCCAATTGTTCCAGCTGCCGTGCTGTTTGACCTTTCAGTTGGGGACTCAAAGTTGAGGCCGGATAAACAAATGGGGTATGAAGCAGCCAAAGCGGCAACGAAAGGGAATTTCGCAACCGGAAATGTTGGAGCAGGCTGCGGCGCTACCATTGGTAAATTGGCCGGTTATGACTTCTGTATGAAAGGCGGACTTGGCAGCGCCTCGCTGCGTTTGGATAATGGGGTTGTCATAGGTGCAATAGTGGCGGTTAATTCTGCCGGGGATGTTCGCGAACCTTCCACAGGAGAAATAGTAGCCGGTCCTTATCAACAGGGAAAGCTTCTTGACAGTATCGAACTACTTAAGCAAAACTATCAACCTTCAATTTCTGCTGGATCAAATACCACTATCGGGGTGGTAGCAATGAATGCGGAGTTGTCGAAGGCAGAGGCAACGAAGGTGGCACAAATGGCACAAAATGGGTATGCGAGAACCATTTTTCCAGCTCATACAATGTTTGATGGCGATGCCATTTTTGCTGTTGGAACAGGGGGAGAAAAAGTCCCTGTTGATGTCATTGGCGGACTGGCGGCTAGTGTGATGGAGCAAGCGGTGATCAATGCGGTGAAAACGGCTGAAAGCATCGGCGGAATTACCGCGTATAGGAGTTTACCAAAAATGCAATAATACGGAGGGGTTTGGTTGGCTGTATATGATTATGTTGATGATCAGGAAGTCATCCATTTAACGCAAGCGCTAGTACGGATTCCAAGTGTTTACCGCCCTCAGGACCCTCAGGCAAATGAAAGTAAAGCAGCACAATTTGTTTATGATTATCTGAAGGAAATGGGACTTGAGGTTTATATCGAAGAGGTTGTCAAGGGGCGTCCCAATGTTATTGGCATTCTTGATTCTGGCAGACCCGGAAAAACAATTTTGTTTGAAGGGCATACCGATGTAGTAACAGAAGGAGACCGGGACTCCTGGAGTTACGACCCGTTTGGAGCGGTGATTGAAGGAAACAGAATGTACGGCAGAGGGACGAACGATACAAAAGGAAATCTTTCAGCGGCAATTGCAGCGGTCCATGCAATTAAAAGAAGTAATATAAAATGGAAAGGGAAAATTATTTTGTGTGTCCCTTGTGATGAGGAAGGCATGATGATTGGCATCAAGCATTTCATTAAACGCGGCTGGGCGAACGGGGTGGATGGCGCCATCATCTGTGAACCGGAGGAAAATCAAATTTGCATTACTCAAAAAGGGGCGATGAGGGCGGTCATTCACACTTATGGAAAAATGGCACATGGCGCCATGCCGCTTGCCGGAATCAATCCGAACACGAGAATGGCACAAGTGATCTGTAAACTAATGGAGCTCGAGAAACGGGAGAAGGAGCGTGTCGGAGAGCACAAATATTTAGGTTGGCCAAGCATCACGCCGACGGTGATTTTGGGCCCTGAAAAAGGAGAGCCGCAAATCAACGTCATCCCTGACCATTGTTACAGTACACTTGATATACGGACCGTTCCCGGACAGGATCATGATCAGCTTCGTGCAGATATCGAGAATATTTTAGCGGAATTGGCTTCAAAAGACGAGGATTTTATGGCGGAAATTGAGGTGATTGAAAGTCGGCCTTGGACGGAAACGGATTTGGACGATCCCATTGTGAAGGCAAGTGTGCAATCCTACCGTACCGTAACTGGAAAAGAACCAATTTTTAATGGTGTCCCGGGTGCTACCGACGGAACATTTCTGCATCTTGCGGGAATTCCGATTGTTACAACAGGAGCGGGTGACCGCCATATCCCACATCAAATTGATGAATATATAGAGCTGGATGAATTAATAGAAGCGTCGAGAATCTATGCACAAACAGCGATGTTGTTTTTAAAACAGTAAAGGACTGTGTAGTTTTCTTAGCATTCGGCGTTCAATAAAACCTTTCAAAAAGCCTGATTGGGATGATCAGGCTTTTAAATAGTTATACAACTTTATATAAGAGGCGTTTCCGCTTTTGTCTGTAACCTGATATAAAAATTTTCTTCAAAAGAAGCTATTATTTGTCCAGCTCCAGGCGCCATCGGCGAAAGGATCAAGGCAGCCAGGAAGCCCATTCAGGAGGAATTTGCTCCTGCGGCACAGGCTAAGTTCACCTCGTCGCAAAGCTGCATGAAGCATATTCGGTGATGTATCTCACGAAGTGATTGAAATCAGCCGTTTTGCTGTGGCGGCTGAAGAACTGCCTCATCAAAATTCGCCTTGTGCTTGTCGGGGCTGGGCAAGGCGCTTGCGCTTTTCTAGCTGAGTAAGAAAGTATAAGATGTTTTAGCTTTAAAATTTTGAACAAAGCCATTTGTTGTCTAGCTCCAGCGCCTATCGACTAGCAGACTTCGTACCTCCTCCTACGATAAGTCAACATCGGCTCGTTCCTCGCCGTGTTTCCTTTATCTCGTCGGAGGCACTCCAGTCTGTACGTCGATGGGCAAGGCGCTTGCGCTTTTCTAGATCATTTATCCCTTTTTTCTAATAAGTTATAAATATACTATTGAATTAATTTTTATACATAGTATAATAAATTACATCTTCAAATTAAACGGAATTGTTATCGGCAAGTTTAAAGCAAGGAGTGGTTGTAAGTGAAAGCAGGGGTTATTGGAGCAACGGGATATGGAGGAGCTGAACTGCTCAGAATCTTGCAATCTCACCCAAAATTTCAAATTGAATCGGTCTATTCGTCCTCACAGCAGGGAAAAAGCATTGTGGATCATTATCCGCATTTAACAGATATTGTGCCAATGACATTGGAGGAGATTGATCCGGCAGCTATTGCGAAAAAAACCGACATCGTCTTCCTGGCAACTCCTTCAGGGGTATCGGCGGAAATTGCTCCGCTGCTTTTAAAGGAAGGCTGTACAGTCATTGACCTTTCCGGTGATTTCAGGTTAAAGAACATCATCGATTACGAAAATTGGTATAAAAAAACCCCGGCGCCGCAGGAGTGGGTGGACCAGGCTGTTTACGCCCTTCCTGAACTTAATCGCTCATCCATCAAGGATACAAAATTCATTTCTAATCCGGGATGCTATCCGACCGCCGCGCTTCTTGGACTGGCACCGCTTGTGCAGCAAGGTCTCATCGTAGATGGATCGGTTATCATAGATGCAAAATCAGGTGTATCAGGAGCAGGGCAAACGGCATCTTTCCAGACTATTTACAATGAACTAAATGAAAATTTCAAAATATATAAAGTGAATGCGCACCAGCATATTCCGGAGATTGAACAAATGCTTTCAGGCTGGGGCTATGAATCTCCAATTACATTCAATACTCATCTGGTCCCTATGACAAGGGGAATTATGGCGACTATCTATGTTTCATTGAAGTTTGATAGCAGCCAAGAAGAAATAAATGAGATTTATAACGAATTTTATAAAGATGAGCCGTTTATAAGGGTTCGAAAAAGTGGCATTTTTCCGGCCACTAAGGAAGTTTACGGCTCCAACTTTTGTGATATGGGTATTGGAATGGACACGCGGACAGGGAGGGTGACCATCGTATCGGTCATCGATAATCTTATGAAAGGCGCTGCAGGCCAGGCTGTTCAAAATGCCAATATCCTATGCGGTTTGGATGAAACTGCGGGGCTGCATTTTACGCCTGTTTATCCATAATTAATGGAGGATGACAAGCAATGAAAGACATTATTGTAATCAAATGCGGAGGGAGCATGATCGGTTCGCTCTCCGATGATTTTTATAAAAGCATCAAAACGATAAAGGATAGGGGCTTTCATCCAGTCATTGTACATGGCGGAGGGCCGGCCATCGATCAAATGCTGAAAGAATTAGAGATTGAAAGTGAGTTTAACAACGGATTAAGAAAAACCACTTCTGAAGTAATGGAAGTAGTTGAAATGGTTTTATCGGGTTCCATGACGAATAAGCTTGTAAGAAACTTGGAAAAACACCAGCTTCCTGCCCTCGGAATGACAGGTTTTGACGGCTCTCTTCTAAAAGCCAAGGCGAGGGATTTTGAAAATTTGGGATTTGTCGGGGAAATTACAGAAGTAAACAGCGACTTCCTTTTTAATATCATTTCCATGGGAGTCATTCCTGTCATTTCACCTTTGGCAGCGGGCATTGATGGTGCATCTTGTTACAATATTAATGCTGACACGGCTGCGGGAAGCATCGCAGTGGCATTAAAAGCCAGCAAACTCTTATTTGTCACAGATGTTCCCGGCGTTTTAAAGGAAAAAAACTTAATAGAAAACGCAACAGTTCCCGATATTTTAAATCTTATAGATGACGGCACAATTACTGGAGGAATGGTTCCAAAAGTGATGGCAGCCATCGACAGTTTGGATGGCGGTATGTCCAATGTAATGATTGTCAGCGGGAAAAACAGCCTGCTCAACGGGGAAAAACTCATTGGAACGACGATATACAAAGAATTGGAGGCCGCATATTAAATGTCACACTTATTCAACACATATGCCAGATGGGATGTCGAACTCGTTTCGGGAAACGGAACGAAGGTTATCGATATAAATGCTAAGGAATATTTAGATTTCACTTCGGGAATTGGAGTTTGTAATTTGGGTCATTGTCACCCCGACGTTGTTAAGCCGGTCCAGGAACAACTGAACAAGCTTTGGCACACATCCAACCTTTTTCAAAGCTCCCTTCAGGAACAAGTGGCCATGCAGCTTACCGAACATTCTTCCGGAGACGCCGTTTTCTTTGCGAACAGCGGTGCGGAAGCAAATGAAGCCGCAATTAAATTAGCCCGAAAATATACAGGAAAATCAAAGATCATCACCTTTTTGCAATCATTCCACGGCCGCACACTGGGAACGATCGCTGCAACGGGACAGGAAAAGGTAAAAACAGGATTTGGTCCAATGCTTGAAACTTTCGTTCACATTCCTTTTAACGATATCAACGCATTAAAGGATGAGGTGGATGGCGAAACAGCAGCCATTATGCTCGAAGTCGTTCAAGGTGAAGGAGGGGTACTTCCAGCGGAGAAGGATTTTCTGAAGCAAGTTGAAAAAATCTGTAAAGAAAATGACGTATTACTGATTATAGATGAAGTACAAACGGGTATAGGCAGAACAGGGAAGCCTTTTGCCTACCAGCATTTTAATCTATCGCCGGACATCATCACTGTAGCAAAAGGCCTTGGCAATGGTATTCCTGTCGGTGCGATGATCGGCAAGGCAAAATTAAAATCAGCTTTTACTCCTGGCAGCCATGCAACAACTTTTGGCGGAGGACCGCTGGCCATGACTGCGGCAAGTGAAGTGCTAAAAATCATTTTTGATAAGGAATTCCTTACGGGTGTCGATAAGAAGAGCGATTATTTGGTTCAAAAGCTATCTTCAAGCAAGCTGAATGGCATGGTTGACATCCGCCATAAAGGCCTCATGGTAGGAATTGAATTTTCGGATGATGTCAGCGGACGGCTGGCAAAGTTGAGGGAAGAGGGGCTGCTCGTTTTAAACGCAGGCCCGAACGTGATACGGATGCTCCCTCCATTAACTGTTTCGATTGAAGAGATTGATGAAGCGGTTGATATTTTCCAGAAGAATATCTAATTTTTTTAGGTCCGATTGCATAAAAATGCATAAAATAAAATAAAAATACGAAAGCGGGGAGAGGAAAAAATGAAAGGATCCTTAATACTCGCTAATGGTGAAAAGTTCACCGGACAGTGGCAGGGCAAACCAAAAGATCACATCGGAGAGCTGATATATTTTACAGGAATGGCACGTTTCCAAGAGTTCATAACAGATCCGGCCAATAAAGGGAAAATTGTCATTGCCACTTTTCCCGGAGTCTTAAACAGCGACTTGGATCAATCAATGTTTGAAAGCGACAAAATCCAAATCGGGGGGCTCATCACTCAGCAGGATGCCTCCATGCCCATTGATGTAAAGGGCATAAATGTCTTGGATATATTTTATAAACAGAATATGCCTGTCCTGACAGATATGGATACAAGAGCCTTGGTTAAAAGAGTGAAAAAAGAAGGCGAAATGCCTGCTATCATCTCATCAGAATATACAGCGAATCGTATATCCGCTCATACGGAAGATTTTCAAGGTGATTCCGGAACGGAATACATTATTCAAAATGGCGATAAACACATCGTTATAATCAACTTCGGCTATAAAAAATCACTTATTCAGGTACTCTCCCAATCTGGCAATAAGGTAACCGTCGTTTCAAGCAACATCGATATAAGCTCAGTGAATGCTTTGAAACCGGATGGGATCATTTTTTCAGGAGGTCCCGGACATCCGCTTCAATGGCAAAAATGTTTCCCGGAATATAAAAAACTGGCAATGAAATATCCGACAATCGGGCTTGGACTCGGGCATCAGATACTCGCTCTTGCGTTTGGGGCTAATATTGAAAAAATGCCTACAGGCCACCGGAATTTCAAAGAACCTGTCATTCAGCCGGGTTCAAACAAAGTCTTTATGTCCAGCCAAAACCATGGGTTTACAGTCACTGAGAAAAATTTAAAACAAAACGGCCTCCGCGTTTCTTTTAAAAATGTCCATGACGGAACAGTAGAGGGCCTTGTTCACGAACAATATCCGGTTGCGACATATCAATTCCATCCTGAACAGATGAATAACCCATTAAATGAACTGATTTTTAATAACTTCTTTAGAACAGTAAACGAAAGCAAAGGAGCACGTGTTTATGCCTAAGGAAAAAGACATCAAGAAGGTTCTTGTGATCGGTTCCGGGCCTATTGTCATCGGGCAGGCGGCAGAATTTGATTATGCCGGTACGCAAGGCTGCCTCGCCCTTCAGGAAGAAGGGTGTGAGGTGGTCCTTGTCAATAACAACCCCGCCACCATCATGACGGATGAACAATTCGCCCAGACGGTCTACTTTGAACCGCTGACAGTGAATAGCATTGTCGAGATCATCAAAAAAGAAAAACCCGATAGCATTCTCGGGACTCTTGGAGGACAGACCGGCCTGAATTTGACCGTTGATTTATATAAGCAGGGGTATCTGGAAGAATTTAATATCCGGGTCCTTGGCACAACGCCGGAATCCATCATTCAGGGAGAAGACAGAGAGGCTTTTCGCGCCCTTATGCATGAACTTGGAGAACCCGTTCCTGACAGTGAGATCATCCACTCCGTCGAAGAAGCTTTATCGTTTGCAAACAAGCAGGGCTACCCGATTATCATCCGTCCGGCCTACACATTGGGAGGCGGGGGCGGGGGCATTGTCAATAACGAAGAAGAATTGCTTTCAGTAGTAAAAAAAGGGCTTGAATCAAGCCCGATTACCCAATGCCTGATTGAAAAAAGCATTGCCGGCTTCAAAGAGATCGAATTTGAAATGATCCGCGATGCCAATGATACATGTATTGCCATCTGCAGCATGGAAAATTTCGATCCTGTCGGTATCCATACAGGGGATTCCATTGTCTTCGCTCCGCAGCAAACGCTGACTGATACCCAATTTGATGCTTTGTACCAGTCGGCAGTCAAAATCATCAGGGCTTTAAAAATCATCGGCGGCTGCAATATCCAATTTGCGCAAGATCCGAAAACAAATCAGTACTATTTAATAGAGGTAAATCCGAGATTAAGCAGGTCTTCCGCTTTGGCATCCAAAGCGACCGGGTATCCGATTGCAAGGATTGCCGCAAAACTGGGGCTTGGCTATCATCTTCACGAAATCATTAATCCCGTGACAGGAAGCACCTTTGCAAGCTCAGAGCCGGTTGTCGACTATACGGTCGTAAAAATGCCGCGATGGGCTTTTGATAAATTTCCTGATGCCAAAAGGGAACTTGGAACAACAATGAAAGCCACAGGGGAAATCATGGCGATTGATTGCTTGCTTCCAGCAGCCTTGCAAAAAGCGGTCAGATCCCTTGAGTTGAAAACAAATGGTCTGGAACTAAAAGGACTTTCCGATAAAAGCGATCAAGAGCTTTGGCTATCTATCATTCACGCCGATGATACCCGTTTTTTCGCCATATTGGAGCTTTTAAGAAGAGGGGCATCAAGCGTAGAAATTCATGAAAAAACAGGCATTACCCCATATTTTCTAGATGTTTTAACAGAACTGATTCAGATGGAAAAAAAGGCTAAGAAAGAAAATTTCGCTGCGGTGAGCCCTGAGTTTTTACGGCAGCTAAAAGAAAATGGATTTTCCGACGCCTGGCTGGCTTCTGTGTGGGATACATCTTTAGGCCAGATCAGAAAAAAAAGGAAAGACCATGGTGTCGTGCCTGTATTCCAGATGGTCGATTCATGTGCCGGTGAATTCATGGCAGCAGCCCCGTATTTCTATTCAACTTGGAGAGGAGAGGGCGATCAGATTGTCCCTGACAAAAATAAGAAAAAAATTGCGATAATCGGATCAGGCCCCGTCCGGATCGGCCAAGGAATCGAATTTGATTATTGTACAGTACGCGCAGCTTTGGCCCTGAAAGAGTCCGGGTTCGAGACCATTTTGATCAATAACAATCCAGGTACGGTCAGCACCGACTTCCAAATTGCGGACCGCCTTTACTTTGAGCCTCTCCATATTGAGGATGTACTCAATATATTGGAATATGAAAAGCCGGATGGAGTCATTGTTCAGCTTGGCGGACAAACCGCCATTAATCTGGCGAATGAATTGGATGAGAACGGTATTCCGCTTCTTTCCATCACTCAGGACCAAATTGATGCAGTAGAAGACCGTGAAAAATTTTACTCTTTATTAAAAGAACTGGAAATTCCTCATATTCCGGGCGTTACTGCTTACAATGAAGACGATCTGAAATCAAAAACGTCTGACATCGGCTTTCCTGTTTTATTAAGGCCTTCCTATGTAATCGGCGGCCAGGGAATGCTGATCATTGACAGCCAAGAAGAGTTGGATAGCTGTCTTGAAAATATAGAATATCCTGTTTTAATCGACGCCTATTATAAGGGGCTGGAACTTGAAGTGGATGTTTTGACCGACGGACATGACATTTTTATCCCTGCTTTTTTTGAACATATTGAAAAAGCGGGGGTCCATTCAGGTGACAGCATGACGATCACACCGCCGATCAATGTAACTGAAAAGGTAAAAGAAGCAGTTTATGAATACTCCAGAAAGGTCGCCCAAAAGCTGTTGTTTAAAGGGCTGTTCAATGTTCAGTTCGTCGTTTACAAGGATACAGTTTATATGCTAGAGGTCAATCCGAGAGCTTCACGGACCGTTCCCATTGTCAGCAAGATAACAGGCATAAAGTTGATCGATGAGTGCGTGAACATTTTGAATGGATCGCAATTATCTATAAAAAACCAGGATCAACCGGCTTTTTATGCGATAAAAAATCCTGTTTTTTCTACAGGAAAGCTTGATGGGGTAGACCCTAAGCTTACTCCCGAAATGAAATCCACCGGGGAACTGATTGGAATCGGCAAAACGGTGGAAGAGGCGCTTGCAAAAGCGATGGTATGGAACGAAAGGCTGGCAGCCCAGCAGCAAAAAGCCTGCCGGGAAATATATGTGGATGCTCATAATATGGATGAAAAGATCATTGAGAAATTAATGGCGGAATCAAATGCCATTATGGTAACGGAAAAAATGGGAATCTCTTTTGGGGACTGGATTAAAAACGGCAATGGGGCAGTCTTATTGAGCCTTGGAAAAAGCACGGCATCCGTTCAAAAAAGGCAATTGGCTTCTGCTGCCCAGCTGCAAGTAATAACTGAAATTGAAACGTTTAAAACCTATTTGACTGCCATTAAACAGCAATTCAGCGAGCCAAAATCGCTTCAAAGCTGGCTCGGAAAAATAAGAAAGGACGTGGTGACATCATGACAGCGACATCCGTTTCACTTAAAGGGAAGCATTTTCTTACATTGGCGGACTTTACAAAAGACGAAATCATGCAAATCATTCTGGATGCTATCAAGCTGAAAGACATGCAAAAGAAGGGGGAAACCCACCATTACTTAAAGGGCAAGACCCTGGCAATGATTTTTGAAAAATTATCTACGAGAACCCGTGTTTCGTTTGAAGTCGGCATGTTTCAATTGGGAGGCCATGCATTATTTTTAGGGAAAGATGACCTCCAAATGGGGCGCGGTGAGACAGTGGAGGATACTGCAAAGGTTTTATCGCGTTTTGTGGACGGGATCATGATCAGGGCATACAGCCATGAATCTGTCGAGCAGCTCGCAAACAATTCCAGTGTACCTGTTATCAACGGTTTGACAGATGATTACCACCCCTGCCAAGTGCTGGCTGACCTTATGACTTTGTATGAAGCAAAAGGAAGCCTGGAAGGCAAGAAGCTGGCTTATGTAGGCGACGGAAATAATATGGCTCATTCCTTGATGATCGGCTGCGCCAAACTGGGTGTCAACTGCTCTATAGCTGCTCCAAAAGGCTACGAGCCGAAACAGGCAATCGTTAAAAAGGCCCAGGAATTCGCCAACGAAACTGGAGCTGTGATAGAAGTTACAAACGATCCGAAAGCTGCTGCGAATGGTGCAGATGCCGTTTATACAGACGTATGGACGAGCATGGGCTGGGAAGCTGAGCAAAAAGAAAGATTAAAAGCTTTTACAGATTTTCAGGTGAACAGCGGGCTAATGGCAGAAGCTGATCGCAAAGCAGTCTTCCTGCACTGCCTGCCTGCGCATAGAGGCGAGGAAGTCAGTTCAGATGTTATTGACGGTCCGCAATCACTTGTCTTTGAGGAAGCGGAAAACCGACTTCATGTACAGAAAGCATTAATGGTTGCACTGATGGCCGACTGATCAAGTCATCACCACTTATGGGCCTTTGTCATATAATAGCGCAAAGAATCCGGAAGGGGGAGATGACGTATGGAAAAATTACAGTATGACCAATTTTCAGTTACCATCTTGCCTCCCGCGACAGCATACCATCCAGTGGACGGAAGAAAATATACGTTAATTATGTCAACTGGTGAAATGAATTACCATTTGGCAATTGGATTTAAATATGAAACAGATCTCCTTAATGTTGAAAAAAATGTTGAAAAAGAAAAAGTTATTACGGCAGAATGGAAGCCAAGGCTGGGCGAATATGTTTTAACCGGAAAAATTGATCTTGGCAGCCTGAATAATTTTCATCTAATGCAGGCAGAACTTGCTAAGGCCATTTCCATGATGGTGAAAGCGGACAAAGGTTTATATACACATGTTCCTTGGCTCCTGGATGCGCCCATATATATGGAAATTGATTCGTATATTCATAAATATAAGACCATCCAGTATTTCGGAACACCAAGACAATATTTAAAATAATTAGCGTTCCGTATGCACAGGTTTCTGAGGACCTGTGTTTTTGTTTTTTGTCTCACTATTTAAAGTATACTTTGGATATGAGACGAAACACAGTTTACTACCGATAATTTATATTATGGTGGGGGCACTGGATTAAAAAGGTAAAATCACTCTATCCTATGTTTATAAGATGCATTTTTTACATTCTCAAAGTCAATATACTTAACACTGTATTCAATTACATCATTGATAAATAATTGGTTCTCCTTTGCAAATTCTTTTACTGCTTGTAATAAATCTTTATCATATGTTGTTTTATAGTGTATACGATCTTTGGGTCGAGATTTTTTATTGAATGAAATCACTCCTGATAACAAAACTCTCTTTAAACCAGTTTCCAGCAAATAGTTCATATGCGTATGATGTTCCTTTGCTAAACTTTCCAATTCTTCCAAGATGGATTTACTAATAGTTGTTCTAAACTTAACACGGGTTTTGTCTGTAGTTTGAACTAATTTTCCATCCACTAATTTCCACATGAAAATAACCCCCATCAATATATAATTTGTTTATGTATTTCCATTCTTTCTCTTTTATGATAATGGTAATAATCATTGGCATCTTTATAGATTATACTTGCTAATTTGGGAAGCTCATACTTGCCTTTCACCCAAACACGATATATAACCTTATTAGTTTTAGTTGTTTCAGAAGTAATTTCTGAACGTAAGTTCCAAGATTTAAAAACCATTAAAAGTCCGTTTGCGAAATTTCGACCTCCAGTTGTTACATTCATAACATACCCTGTTTTTTGTACCCATCCATCACCATCAATAACGCCTCTTATAAATGATGGCAAAAATTCTTTCGGAACATCAGGGAACGGCACGTTGAAGGATTTATTTGAGGTTATCCCCATCTTTTCAAGGTCTTTTTTTATTATTTTTGAATTGATAATTAAGGTCGGTGTTTTTGCTGTTGATCCTTTCGCACCCAATACGTAATGTGCACCCATGCATTTTGCTATATATTTCAAGATCCTCTCATCTTTTTGCGCAAATACTATGCTGTGAGTACTACGGTTTACATGCCCATCAGTGATAAACAGCCCCAATACCCACGCCATTTCATGGGACCATGACTTAAAAAAGTCTTCATTAACCTTATGCTTTCGCGGCTGGCCCGAAAACTGCATACGATTCATTTCAATACCATGCTTATACATCACATTGCGAATGGCCCGGTCCGATAATCCAACAATGGGGCACATTTCTTTAAAAGGCATGCCGCTTTTATACATTTCTATAATCATTTCATCGGTTATACCCGGGTTTCTCATCAACTTTCAAACCCCTTCCAAAAAATAATTTTTTCCAGGATCTGAGATGTTACATTCATTATACCAAATGTTTGTTCGTATTTGCAATATAGATTCCACGCGACATTTATTTTTTTCAAGTCGGGCTTCTGTTAGGAATTTTCAAAATTCAATCAAAAAGAAGGACCTCATCATCCACATGAATTTCACCTGTTTTCATCACAGAAGCATAAACCCCGAAATGGTTATTTCTTTCTTTTACAACAGTTTTAAGCAAACTTGAATCTCGTTCCGCATCATTAGGATCAACAGTAATAATCATACACCTTTCACAATGCCTTTTTAATTGTATTTCCACGTTCTGCCCTATTTTCATTTTCTTCCCAAACCATTGTTCTTCAATGAATGGAACTTTGTCTTTTAACGAAATTAATAAATTAGGGCGGAAGCGTTGATAATTGATTTCTTTCTTTCCCCATACCTCTTTTAATTTATTCAGTGAAGCATCCGTTACCAGTTGAATATGTTCTTCTTCAATGGCGCCTATAGGGACATGTAGAGGCGTATAGGAAATAGGGGAAACTTTACGTTTCGATTTGTTTTCTATTTCTTTTGTTAGTTCTTCAACTCCCCAATAAAAAACTTTTCCATCGGGTGTTATTATTTCGACCTTGGGAAACTCCTCCAATAGCTCTTCTCCAATAAATCTTGCTTTATATCGAACCATTTCCTGGAACTGTGTGATTGTTAAAAACTTTCCCGGCCTTGTCTCATCCAAAAAAGCGTGGCTGCGGTCGCCATATAAACCATAATCCATTACTTTAGTTTTCTGTACACTCTCTCCATGAAAGGATTTCACAGGATGGCGGACTATTTCCTTGATATGCCCGATTAACATTTCATTCTCTCCTTATTTAGAGATTTGCTTAACAAAAGTATATCAAATAAACAATCATTTTAATTTAAAGCTATACTGTCAAACCTCCTGCTATTCGCAATCAGTCCTGATGCCACAGCTCCAGAGGGCTTTGTTATTTATTTTGGCGAGATTTTCTAATAATGAGCCGTCAGCTCTATTGACCATGGCATAATGACCAATAAAGCTGACGGTACTTCATAGGAAAAGGTTATTTGCTCCTCTAAGCTTGCCGGCCAGGGCACAAATAACCCCCCACTTCTATTCCTATTTTACTTGAATATACACTTCTTATCAGGAGCCTGTGTTAACCATAGTATCAAGCACGCGTTTTACCTCGGTGGGTCCCAGTTGCAGCCTTTCAATGTATTATTTACTCTCTTCCAATGTATAATTGTCAGGGAATCGCTTTTTAACGATCAGCATATAGATTGCCGATCCTGTTAAGAGCAGCCCTGAGATAAGAAATGCAAGTTGCACGCTAAATTCTGCGATTCCTCCGAAAGCTAATGTAGAAAATCCAAAGACCAATGTAACCATGGAATATTGTGCACTATATATTTTAGGTAAATCCTCGGCAGCTGCTTCTTTTTGTAAATATGTGCGTATTGTTATACCTTTAATTTGATCGATGAATCCACTAAAAGCTACCAATATTAATGCAACCCAAGCTATTGAATTTAATCCAAACAAAAATGTTATTATGGAAACACCGAACGAAGAGAATAACACTGTCTTCCTCATGATCTTTTCAATTTTTAATGAAAACCTCGAACAGATTACTCCGCCTAGTATCAATCCTAGAAAAAACGAAGTGTTTATATAACCCCACCATGCTTCTGTTACATTTAATACTTCATTTACAAATACATAAAGTATAGCTGCCACCCAAACTACGTTTGCCATAGCTTCCATAAAAATCATGACATGGATGCTTCGAAAAGTGGGATTTTTCCATATTATAAACCAGCCTTCTTTTAAAGTTTCAAATGTCTTTTGTTTCTCATCTTTAACTTGGAAAGGTGTATCATCTACAATCCGTATCATCATAACTGTAGACAGAACAAACAAGGCAAAGGTAAGCCAAATTACATTCTGTCCATTTATTAGTACAACCAATATTCCACCCATGGCCCAACCACCTAATTGAACCGTTTCATTAATAACTGACATAAAACTATTTGCTTTCAATAATTCGGATTCTTTGACCAATCTGGGGATAAGCGCATCCGTCGCCGGCATTGCCCATCCATCAAAGAACGCAATTAATAAGATACAACAAATAATAAACCAAATTCCAAGTGATGATTGAAAACTCATCCAAAATGCTAGTACGAATAATATTGCTGTTTTACTTAATTGTGAACTTACCAGAAGTGACTTTAATCTGTGTTTATTCAAAAGTAATGGTGAGATTGCACTACTGATAAATCTTCCAAACGTATTTAAAAATGGCAACAGTGCCAAGTACATTGCAGACTCTGTCATAGCATATAAAATAGAGATTAAACCAACTACATAAAACACATCACCTAAATTAGCGCATAATTGGCCTATCCATAAGAAACGGAATGGTTTACTTTTCATTTTTTCTACCCCTTATTTATCATTTTGCTTTTTTGTGATAAAAAGGGAATTTTACACTGGACATGCCCCTCACTTTTTATATTTGATTATAGAAATATTTATTTTAAACTAACCCGACACTATTTGAATGAAAACTCAACGTTTAAGGGTAGATAAAAATGTTATGTTCTAAGCCAATTTCGCTATTAAAAAAAAATAAATCTTGATTGATTTTCCTTTTAGCTTACTAGTATGTATAATATTTTATTGTAAGATTGTTTATGTTCTGTTTTGCTGTTTTTTACCAAAGTTATACAGAGACAGCCCCTTTTTACTTCCTTTTATATTATAGTTTTCTATTTAAATGAAGGTAACTCCTGAATCCTATATACAATTCCAAGTTCTTCATACCATTCATTTAAACCGTTCCATAAACTTTCGCATAATTGGTAGACATATTCTATATTGCTTAGTTCTCCACTCATAACACATTTAGCAAGTTCAACATATCCATTAGGTTTAGAATCGATCTTAATTGATTCCTCAAAGGTTTTTGTGCAAACCATATATGGCCAACGGTTGGAAAATCTATATCCGTAAACACAATTTTACTTTTCTCTCTCTGAATAGGGAGAGAAGTTGCAATAGCAGAAATAGCATCAGATACAGAACCTAGTACAGCAACTTCATCCGCTTGGGCTCCAATAAATTCAGCAAATTTCACCCTGGGCTCCTCTACTTTACTTATCGCTTCATTCCAATTAGGGGTAGCAACAGCGTAGCTGTCATTACCCGCAATAAACTGTATTAAATTGGGAAATTCTTAATGGCGTCATTATAATGATTTTGGGCTTCTTCAATAGCTAATCTCGAGTATACCTCTAAGGACTTTCTACTCTTATGTCCTGAATAGGGTTGAATTAATGCATCATCTATACCTTGTTTTTTTAACCAGGTTAAAAGGAAATGTCTTAGCATATGAGGAGAAATATTTTGAGTCAATCCAGCTGCCTCTGAGTACTTTGATAAAATTTTTCTGATTCCTCTATCTGTGTACTTCTTATTCCATGAAGACTCAAATAAATAAATAGCATGTTTATTTTTCATATTAATGCAGTGCATTGGCAATAATTCTTTAAAAGAATCAGGAAAAGGGACAATTCTATCCTTTTTCCCTTTTCCTTGATTAATTCTAATCTGGCATCGGTCAAAGTCTATATCTGTAAGCTTTATATTTATTAGTTCACTAACCCTAACTCCGGTATAAAGAAGGGTTCTAATAATCATCATGTCTTGGAAATTTTTTGCTTTCCAAACAACTTCATAATAACGTCTAAGTTCTTCTTCAGTTGGTATATAGGGAAGCTTTTCTGATTTTTTTGGTATCTCTACTTCTAATTCCTCACGTAGATGTTGAAATACCTTTTTTAAATAATCATAGTCTGGACGCTCACTTCGTAGATATTTAGCAAGTTCCTTAGCCTTCTTTTTTGCTGATGTTCTTTTTAAATTCATGCAGAATCCACCTCTATTTTCAATCGTTCAGACATATCCAATTTAAAGATTCCATAAGGATTTACATGGGTGTAAATTAATGGAGTTAAAGCCCGAAGATCTTCAGGTGTCATCCTATCAAACCATGCATTTTCAGATAAAATATTTTGTATCATTAAAGTATTAATATACACTAAACAGTTTTGAAGTAAATGTAAAGATAAAACGGCTATTTCTTGATCCTCTAACCGATTTGTTGCTATTTCTCCACCTTTTCCATAAAAGATAAAACTGTTTGCAGAGTTCCAATTTTCAACAACATTTAGCCCTTCGTGAATTTCCCTTCTAATTTCTTCGGAATCGAGGTATTCACATAGAAAAATGGTTTTAATGGCTTTGCCTAGTTCTGCAAGTGCCTGATATGTCGGGTGCTTTAAATTATTTCGAGTAAAACGCTTTAAAATCGCCTCAGTTTCTGCCGTTCCCAAGCGTAATGCAGTAGCATATTTGACCATTTGATCATATTGCTGCCGGATTAATTCCCAGTTAATTGGCCTAGTCATTACCGGTTGTAAATTGGGATAGGTATCTGTCATACCTACATCCGGTCGGTACAATTTTTGACTATGGATAGACTTTAATCTTGGCATTAATTGAAATCCAAGAAGGTGGCAAAATGCAAAAGCAACTTCACTTTGACCATGGGTATCGACATAGTTTTTTTGAAGATTCATATCAGTACAATGACGAAGTAATCCTTCAATCATCGATGCAACCTCGGATGATGAACAGGACTTCAACTGGGAGTAAATACAGGTTGAATTTTTTGCAACATGCCAATAAATCATAACACCACGGCCACGGTATCGTATATGCCATTCGGTCATCAAATTTTGATCCCACGCTCCAAACTTCTTAGAATCTGATGCACAGGCAGTTGTTCCTTCTCCCCATATTTCTTTGATTTTACAACGAAAAATAGCATTTACGACCTCTGCAATTGCATTACGTAAATTATCCTTTTGTATAAACTTTTTTCGAATATATAATAGATCGTTATATTTTTCTCCGTGTTCTCCTGCTGAAACCCGTTTAAGACCAGCATTTGTTCCTAGACCATATAATGTAAGGATCAATCTTTTTTGAATGGTTGCCCTATCGAGAATTTCTCTATTACCAACTGTTTTAAAATGATCTGTAAAATTGATTCTAAGATCAGCTTCTTTCAAAATATCCAGTAAGTTTGTCATTGGCCAACGCTTCATAATTTCAGCTTTTAAGCGTGATAGGTTTATTGGTTCTGGTAGTGGTTCATATGGTGATATTGATATCCAACCATTTCCTTTTGTTGTAATTCGGACTTGAGAATTTTTAGGAATTCTCTCATTTAGTTTTTCTAAGGATTTGATCATCTTCTGTTTAATACTCAAAATAAATGCTTCTGCATCAAGTGGCTGGTTTAAAGCTTTGTAATTTTCTTCTCTTCGCTCTTCAAAATCTTGTGGCAAATCCTCATCTGGATTTCGATATCGATCAGAACCCACTACCCAAATTTCCTTGCATCGAAGCTTGTCCCGTAATGCTTGTAAAGCACTGATTTCATAATTTATTCGGTTTATTCGTTCCTGGCCTTTGTCGTCTTTTTCAACTACAATTTCTTTATTAACAGAACGAATAACTCCGTTGATTGGAACATTTTCTGTTATTGGAAAGTAATGAAAGCCAGTTTCAGCGTACTTTTTAATCAATCCAAGCGCCTCAATCACTGGACGGTGAACCTCGTTATTAGAACGAAAATCAAGAATATTTAAAATTTCAGGAACCATCCTGCGATAATGATTACCATAGGAAGCCCGAATAACCGTATGAATTTTCTCACGATAGGCCGGTCCAGTATGTTTGAATTCCTTTACTAAGTCTTTTAAGGTTTGCTCATTAACTATAGGATAAAGAACTTCGCGAATTATTCCTTCTGGATTATCAACTGCTGCTTGAGCAAGATTGAATAAAATGCCATATTTGTTATTGACTTTCCGTAAATCATTTAGTATTTCTTTTTCAACCTTTCGCTCGGCACGTACATTAATTCGATGAATGATTTGGATCAGCAGTTCAATGAGGTTATCCGTGATTTCTAAGCTCCGAAGCCAAAAGAATGAGGATAATAAGGTGTAGCGAATTGGTTCGGGGTGTCGTCTTAATGAGCGAATATCCTCTGTGGCAGCTCGTAGCCGATATTTTTTAATAATTTTTGGAGGAACATCTTTAAATAAATCTTGAGGTAAGTTGAGTTGACGGATGGTATTCAATTTTTCTAGTTCCTTAAATACGGTATCTAACCCAACTCGTCCTGGATCTGATTTTAATTCATGAAAAGAGATGCTTTTTTTAGATACTGATGTCTCCTCTATAGTATCTTCAATATCTTCAATTCTTTCAATCAATGAATCAAGCTTTGTTAGTGTTTGTTTTGGTAAACTTTTATATATAGCATCAAAAAAACGTTTTTCATAGGTGTTAATGGCGGAATGAATAAGGCGTTCTATCCGATCAGGAGTCGGTGGTTCGATTCTAAGATCGCGAAATCTTTGATATACTTGCTCCTCTACATAATTCATTTCATGATTATGGTATAGAACAAATTGACAAAGCCAATTAATCATTTCTTCAATGTCTTGTTGTGTAATTTCCCGAAAGCCAAAATAATTACGTATTTCTGAACGATGATAAGTAATCGTTCTGCCTGTCCAATCATAATTACTAAAAGCACTTGGGTTCAAAAATAATTGCTTTGCTAAAAACTCTATAAAAGATCTTGGTAATTCATTTTTATAATACGGAAATCTTGCTTCGTATTGAAAAAATTTAAACAAAACGGCAAAGCCAAGTTTTGAATCACCTCTCTTTGTTTGAATAAGCTTCATTTCATCGGGCGTCAATGTAAAGTGTTCTATTAATTCTTCTAACTCCCAGTTCCTTTTCAAAACATATTCTCCCCTCAAAAAAGTTCCTATAATGGTGAGTGCCGGAACTTTATTTAAAATAAAGTATATTATAAATCAACTATATCAAACAATAATCCTGAATTACGAAAGTAAAATCTAGTAACTAAATACAAAAAGGGCTCCAGCCTTTGGTATAAT